>DASSTY010000375.1:0-7288 GCA_035707585.1 Gemmatimonadales bacterium | reverse complement strand
CACACTTGGACGCGTGGTTTTTGGCACAGGCGCAGCCCCGGCGGCCAGACCAGAAGTGCGCGGCCGCACCGGAAATACCAGCACCGCGGCTCGCGGAACGGGTTGTGCATGAACCCGGCGCGGCAGTACTCAGGACGAGGAACTCGACCACGAAAGCGGAGATAATGCCAAGCTTCCGGACACTGCTCCCGACTCTCGCGCTGGCCGCGGCGGCCGCTCTGGCGTCCGCCTGCAGCCACCCGGCGCCTGCTCCAGTAGTGCCCGCGGCCGACTCCGCCGGCCCTCGTCCCGAGGCCACCCGCTCCGAGCTGGAAGCGGAACTGGCAACCCAGAAAAGCAAGGACCCCAACTCGCCGGTGGTCGGCATCATCCAGCGGCGGCTCGAGAACGGCGATATCCAGCCGGGCGATCTGATCGCCCTGCAGGTGGAAGACGAGCAGGAACTCAGCGACACGTTCACGGTGCGCAACGGCCAGGTGCTGGTGCTGCCGCACATCCCCGACGAGATCCCCCTCAAGGGAATCCTTCGCTCGGAGCTGGACGATTATCTCACGAAGCAGATCGGTCAGTACATCAGGGATCCGCGAGTCGATGCCGTCGCACTGATTCGGGTAGCGGTCCTCGGCGCTGTCAGCAAACCCGGCTTCTATTCACTCCCGGCCGAGACGCTGGCCAGTGACGTGATCATGGCGGCAGGGGGTCCTAGTGGTGATGCGAATCTGAAGAAGACCACTGTCGAACGTGGTCAGTCGCGCATCGCCGATGCAGATGCAGTTCAGAAGGCGTTTCAGCGAGGAGTATCACTCGATCAGATGAACTTGCACAGCGGAGATCAGTTCGTTGTGCCGCAGAGCACAGGCGGCCTTCTCGGCGCACTTAAGTATATCGGAGCTATCACCGGGCTGGTCTGGCTTGTGGTGCGGATTTCGGGGGGGCGATGAGGGGTGAGGAAGCAATGGAAATCGTAATCCCCGGTGTGAGAGGCAATCAGCCACCAATGTCCGCGCCGACCAGAAAGGATCCTGCCCGCCGTCCGGGCAGCCAGAGCGGGGAACGCCGCCGGGTCCGGATTTCCGCGTCGCTCCGGGCCGCTGTCGAGGCGCAGCCGGTCTCGACCGGGGATTACCTCCGCCGCGGGATCAACATCATCCTGGCCAGCCTGGCGCTGGTGGTCGCGTCACCCATCATGCTGCTGGTCGCCGCCCTGGTGAAGCTCACCTCGCGCGGTCCCGTGTTTTATAGTCAGGTTCGGGTCGGGCTCGATCGCCGGCAGAACCGGGTCAACGCCGAGAATCACCGCCGCACCGGCGATCTGGGTGGGCAGCCGTTCCGGATCTACAAGTTCCGCACGATGCGGGTCGATGCCGAAGACGGCACCGGCGCGGTTTGGGCCGCCCAGGGCGATCCCCGGGTCACGCCGATCGGTCGCTTCCTGCGCCAGTACCGGCTCGACGAGCTGCCGCAACTGATCAACGTGATCAAGGGCGATATGAACATCGTCGGTCCGCGCCCCGAACGGCCGACGATCTTCGCGGAACTTCGCCAGAACATCACCGAGTATCCGCTGCGCCAGCGGGCCCGGCCGGGCATCACCGGGCTGGCGCAGATCAGCCAGCATTACGATCGGTCGATCGACGACGTTCGCAACAAGGTGCGGTACGACCTGGAATACATCCGGCGGCAGAGTCTGCTGGAAGACATCCGGATCATGCTGCGCACCATTCCGGTGGTGCTGTTCCGGAAGGGCGGCTGGTAGCCCGTCAGCCCCGCCGGAGCGGCTCTCCGACCACCAGACCCACCTCGCGGGGCGCCCCTCGACGATCCAGTGCGCGGCGCCCGCTGAGCCGCCACGCGGCACGCGCCATTTTGGACGCCGCATACACCGCCACCAGTCCCAACGCCAACGCGCCTCCGCCGGCCCAGTCGAACTGAGCCCGCGCCGCGGCATCGACAGTTCCTCGCTGCTGAAAGAAAGTCAGCCCGCCGTCTCCCAGCGCCACGGCCATGGCGAACGCCAACAGCCAGCCGAAGACCGAGAGCAGCCGCAGCGTCAGGCGATGCCCCAGCAGGTGGCTCGCAACCATCGCCACCAGGAGGGCCAGCATCGGCGCCGCAATCAGCTGGAAGAAGTGACGGAAGGTTTCGAACCGCCAGTTGGCGAAGTGGAACTGCACTGGCCAGTGCGCCTCCAGGGTGCGGAGCACCGGGACGGCCACGATCAGCAGCGCCAGCGGATAGAGGCCGGCAATCCACCACCGGCCGCGGAGCGGTGCACTCACGGATGCGCGGTCCTCGCTATTGTCCCACCACCAGCCCGCCGCGCCGGCCGGGATCCGGTTCGATCCAGAGCCGTGCCGCGGCCACCCAGCCGCCGATCCCCAGCCATAGCAGGACCACACTTACCAGCGCGCCGAGCCCGATCACACTCCAGCCGCTGAAGCGAAACTGGCTGCGGGTGGCAACGTCCGTTGCGGCGCTGAGAGCGTTGAAGTCGCGCAGCAGCACGAAGACCCCGGCCGCGGCGGCAATTCCCACCAGTAGCGATAGCGTAGCGAGAACCCGCAGAGTAATGCGCCGGCGTACCAGGAGTGCCGCTGCCATTGCGATTACCAGTCCCAGCAGTGGAGTCAGAATGCTGTGGAACGCGAGGCTAAGCGCCGAAAACCGCCAGTTGAGATCTGCGGTATGAAGAGGAGAGAAGCGGGGGCCCTGCTCCACTACCGCGGAGAGCACCAGCAGAAGGGCCACCGGGTACGCCGCGACGATGAGTGGTTTGCTGGCCGAGCGAGTAGGCGCCTGAATACGGAGCTCCTTGGCGACCGGTGAAGCGGAAGGTCCGTGGACCGTCAGGATAGCAGGCGGCACGGCGGCACCGCAACCGCCCCCGGCAGCTCAGGCGGCGGCAGCGGGCGGAGGCGCCGGACGCCGGGTCGGCTCCCAGATGGGATCGTGGGCGCCCCGAAAGGCGCGAGTCCAGGCGATGAAGCCGGCCAGGAACGAGGCAACCACAAAACCGGGCAGCGCCAGGAGTTGGGGCGTCTTTCGATTCTCCGGCCATCGCAGTCCGGCGAGCCCCAGCGCGATCCCGATCGTCGCCAACCCCAGCAGAACGCGCGCAACCGGGTTCCCACTCAGGAGCACCAGTCCAACCAGCGCCAGCGGCATGGTGAGAAACACCAGCCAGCGGCAGAGCTTGTGGCTCAGCAGCATCCAGGCAAACCGCCCGTGCCGCAGCGGATCGAGCAGCGGGGCAAAGTAGAACAGCGTCTGGAGCCCGCGCGCCATGGTGCGGATCTTCCGGCGATACTCCGCCTGCAGTGATCGCGTGCGCGGCACGTAGCAGAGCGCCTCGTTGACCGACACCGAGCGATAGCCGTGGCGGTGGGCAATCAGCGGCGACGAAAAATCTCGGCTCAACTCCGCCGGAAAAGCCGTCTGCACCAGCGGGCGCCGAATGGCATAGAAGCAGCCGCTCGCCCCCACGATGCCGCCGGCCCGCGTTTCCAGCGCGCGAACCCCCATCTCATAGCCGACGTATCCCGATTCGCCCTGGTTGGCCTCCCGGCCCAGGTCGCCGACGCTCACATCTCGCCCCGATGCCACACCCACGGTCGGGTCCTGAAACTGTTTTACCAGTTCCTGAATTGCGTCGGGCCCGACCCGGATCGTGGCATCCATGTTCACCACGATCTCGCCGCGCAGCAGCGGCGCCGCTGCGTTCTCCGCCGCCGTCTTGCCGCTCCGCTCGGGCAGCCGCAGCAGTTCCACCCCGCGATCGGCGTAGGAGGCGATGATCTCGTCGGTGCGATCGGTTGAAGCATCTGAGACGATCAGGATCTGACGGCGATCGGCCGGGTAGGACAACGCCAGGAGACTTTCGATCGTGTCGCTGATCGAATTTTCCTCGTTGTACGCCGGAATGGTGATGCTGATGAATGGCCACTCCGATGGAGTGGATGCCGGAGCCGGTGGGGAGCCGAAGCGACCGACCAGCCAGACCAGTGCCGGATAGATCAGGTAGGCGTAGAGCAGGAAGAACAGCGGAACAGCGATGAGAGCGATTGCGAACTCGGTCATGTCCTCTTCCGGTGGGCAGACTGGAGCGCCGCCGCGTAAACCGCGTCGTGGCGATCGAGCCAGATCGCCGGATCAAATTCGGTGGTGAGCCGGGCCCGAGCAGCCGCGGCCCGCGCGCGCGCGGCGGCCGGATCGTTGAGTGCCGCATCGAGCGCAGCGGCCATCGCCGCAGGGTCATCCGGCGGCACCAGCAGCGCTTCGGCCGGCGAGACGACATCGGGCACGCCGCCCACCCGGGTCACCACAGCGGGAACATCGGCGGCGATGGCTTCGAACAATGCGATCGGCGTACCCTCGGTGCGCGAGCTCAGCACAAAGACATCGAACCCGCGGTAGTACCTTGCCGCGTCGGTTACCGGGCCAGCCCAGCGAACCCGTGGAGTAACTCCCAGCTTGGCAGCGAGTGTCTCGAGTGCGGCGCGCTCGCGGCCGTCGCCCACGAAACAGGCGTGCGCCTCGCTCCGGCGCATGAGCGGGAGTGCACGAATGAGTCCATCGGCAGCTTTCTCATGCCCCAGCCGGCCAACCCAGCCGAGCACCACCCGGTTGCGCGGCAGATCGAGCGCCTGGCGCGCGTCGTCGCGGGAGAGGAGCGATGCGCCGCCCGCCCAGGCGTTGGGAACGAGATGAATCCGATCGCGCGGAATGCCCTGCTCTGCCAGGTGCCCCACCAGTGGGCGGGAGACGGCGATCACCGCGTCGAACCGACGGAACGCGCGCCGCTGCAGCCATTCGTAGGTCCGGTTTTTCCGGCCGCCACCGGTAAATCCGTGCACCGTGGTCACCGCCGCCAGGCCCAATCCGCGGGCCGCCGCGCCGGCCACCACGTCTGGGCGATATCCGTGGGTATGGACCACATCCGGCTGCCACTGCTTCAGCAACTGGCGCCACTGCCGCCATTCGGAAAAGTAGCGCCGGGGCGGCACCACCAGTCGGCGGGTCGCCACACCTGCGGCATCGAGCGCGTCGACCAGGGGGAGGTCGGCCGCGGGCGAGTCCGCCACACAGGCCACCAGCACCCGGTGTCCCCGCTGGTGCTGGCCGCCGGCGAGGGCCCTGACGACGCTCTCCAGCCCTCCCATCCGCCCGGGCGCTACGGCATGGACAACCCCGAGGGGGCGCTCGGCTCGGGCGGTCAGGTCAGGTCCCGGCATCGGGCCGGCAGCGGGCAAGCATGGTGCCAGAAAGGTATACTCCTTGCGGCAGCCGCCCCGGCTGAACAGGGATACCGGACGGGTCGATCAATCGACCGTTGGTGCTTGGTTCTGAGAGCGCTTCCGGGCCAGGGCGCGGTATCCATGGATGCTTCCGCGGTCTTCCGCCAGGAGGATCTGCCGGGCAATGCGCCGAGCCGGTGGAAGTGGCCGCGAAATGAGCGACTGGATCAGGTGCCAGCCGTATTGGCGCCAGAGCCAGAGCGGCACCGCGCCAAATCGAGGGAGTCCGTTCGCCCGGGTAAGCACCGAGGCGTAGCGCACCCGGAAGCGGCGGTCCAGCGCCCAATCTGCGGTGCATCGCTCAGCCGGGACATAGTGCCAGATTCGCGCGCCCGGAAGAAAAATTCCCCGGACGCCAGCGCGCCGCAGCCGCCGCTGCATTTCGGTCTCCTGCCCCACAGCGCGCACGCCGGGGCCAGGGCCGAAGTCGAGAGCAAAGCCGCCGGCTGCCAGAAGCTCCTCCCGGAAAGCCGCCCAGTTGGCGCCCAGGAATTCGGGATTGGGAGGCGCCTGTTCGCGGCCCAGATCCCAGCCGCAGACGGAAGCGGGAAGATGCGGGACCAGCCAGTCAGGCGGGGGCGACTCGTAGTCGGCCGCGACCGCACCGCCGAAGAAATGTCCCCGTCCGTACCGGTTGGCGGCCTCCACGTAGACTCTGAGCGTGGCCGGTTCGAGCCGGATGTCGTCGTCCAGAAAAATTACCAGATCGGCGGCGGTACGCTGGAGCGCGACGTTAAGCGCACCGGATTTTCCGGGCTCCGGCACGAAATGATATTGCAGCGGGTAGCGGTACTGGGTCGCCGTGCAGATCCGCTCCGACTGGGCCGGCGCGCCGTTCTCGATGACCAGCACCTCGAACGGCACCCCGGGGTCATCGCAGGCCGCCAGCGATTGGAGCGTTCGCTCGAGCAGCGCGGCCCGGCCGTGGGTGGCGATGACCGCTACCGCGCTTCGGCATGATGGACTTGCGGTCACCGAGTCTCTCATCGGTTAGAAGTCTCTGAATGCCGCGACCGGGAGCACAGCGGAACCGGGCGCGCCAGGGAATACTGGGCGACAGGATATACTAACTAGAGCAGCCGACGAGTCCTCCACGTCTTGCGAGGTTCATGCCTGAGTCTGCGGTGGTCGACGAGCCGAAGGTCTTTGGGGGGCTGCGCGGCCGGGATCTCCTGGTGCTCGGCGTCCTGGCGCTGGCGCTCCGGCTTGTCCATCTGAATCACACCCCGCACTACGACGAGTTCTTCCACGTCCTGGCGGCCCAATCGTGGCTCCGGGATCACGACTTCTGCATCGCCCAGTGCCGCCAGCCCTACACCCGTGGGCTGCTCTTCACCTGGCTCGTCATTGGCGCGTTCAAACTTGGCGGCATCTCGCTGGTGGTGGCCCGGATCCCCGCTGTCCTGGCTGGGACTATGTGGGTTCTGGCCGTGGCCGCCTGGACCGGCCGGGTGGGCGGCCGGAGCGCCGGCTGGCTGGCCGGGGTGCTCATGCTGCTCGATCCCGGCGTGCTCTACCTCTCGCAGCTGGCCCGCTTCTACGGCCTCCATGCCCTGCTCTTCTGGCTCGGCGCCGCGGCGCTCTACTTCGCACTGACGCCGGGCACCGGAGGGCGCCGCCGCCTGGGCTGGCTCGTGGCCTGTGCCGTTGCCCTGCTCCTCGCCTTCAGTCTCCAGGTCACAACTCTGATCGGAGTTGCCGCCCTGGCCCTCTGGGCCGTGCTCGATCAATGGCGGCGCATTTTCGACCTGTTGCGCCACTCGCGGATCGCCCAGGTTGCCGCTGCGATAATCATCGTGATCGGAGTGGCGGTGCTGATCGAATTCTGGATCTCCGGCAAGCTTGCGGGGCTCTGGCGCACCTACCGGTGGTCTACCCTCTGGACTCGGAGCGAGGCCGACAACCCCAAGTACTTCTTCAACTTTTTTCTCGAGCAGTACGGCTGGCTCTGGAGCCTGCTCCCCATCGCAGGACTGGTGGCCCTCTGGTCCCGG
>DASSTY010000374.1:0-4196 GCA_035707585.1 Gemmatimonadales bacterium | reverse complement strand
GGTGACGTCGTCGTAGCGCGCGCCGGCGCTAACCAGCAGCGGCGCCAGCGGCGACCAGTGCACCTGTACGAATGGCCCCACTTCGGCCACTATTTCCCGCTGATTCAATTGCAGCGTGTCGGTGCGGCGGCCGGCAGCACTCACATAGTTGGCGCGATCGTCCCGCTGCCACTGCAGATCGAGCCCTGCCGTCACCTTGGGCGCGCCGGCACTGCCGAGTGGTTGGGTGCCGTTGAGTCGGAGCCCGGCAACGTGCCGCCCAATCGTGATGTACGTGCCCGTGGCAATCGGGTTGTCCAGATCCCGATGGAATCCGAACACCGTCGCCTGGTACTCAGCGCCACTGCTCGTCTGGTGACGCACGAACACCGCCAGCTGCTGCTGGGTTACCGCCTTGTCGGCGTCGTTGGCAATCGAACTGGCGGCTGCACTTCGGCGGCTCACGGCGTACTGTTCGGGTGACAGCGCGCCCGGATTCTGGGCCTTGGGATCATCGGCCAGCGCCAGCCGGACACCGGCGGTGGTGGTGCCCGACAGCAGATAATCGGCGCCGGCATTGAGCTGCCGGAGATCGGCGGCGCTGTGCTGGCGGAACCCGTCGGTGGTGAGCCGCGACAGCGAGAGCGTCCCGCTCAACCGGCCCAGCCGGGCCGAACTCCAGCTTTGCCATTTGAAGGTGCCGAAATCGCCACCCTCGACGCGGAGCCGCTGGGCGTACGGCGCCGCCGCGGCCGGCTCCGAACGCAACGAAACCACCCCGCCGGCGGCGTTGCCGTACAACGCCGATGAAGCTCCGCGGAGCACCTCGATCCGGTCCACCGCACCGAGCTCCACATTGGTGAGCTGCCCCTGACCGTCGGGCAGAGTCTGCGGTACGCCGTCGAGGAGGACCTTGATTCCCCGCACACCAAAGTTGGAGCGGCTGCCAAACCCGCGAATGGAGAGCCGCTGATCGAGCGAGAAGTTGTAGCGGTTGGCCACGTAGACGCCGGGGAGGTCGTTGAGGGATTCGTCGAGCCCCAGCGTCATCCGGGTGCCACGCACCGCGCGGGCGCCGGCTACATCCACCGCGAACGGCACCCGATCGAGCGGCTCCTCGGTTCGGGTGACCGTTACGATCAAAGGCGCCAGCTCGACCACGCGGCTGGTGTCGGCCAGCGAATCGGGCCGGGCTGGTTGCTGGGCGGCCAGGCGAAAGGCGCCTGTGGCCAGCATCCCGGTTACCAGCAACCCCGTGCGCCTCGCCAGCCCTGGCCTCATCGTCGCTCCTCAATGGTGGCAGAGGGAATCTAGACGGCTCGGTTCGCGCTTGAATCCCCTCCGATCTCCCTCTAGCTTCCACGCTTCTATGACGATCGCTCACGCCACCACCCCCGACTTCGCGCGGCCACCGTACGCGGGGGCGCCCGAGGCGCGGTTCGCGCCGCTCCCCGCCGACGGAGTCCTCCCCGAGGGGTTCTTTTCGACCTCGAATCTGCCAACCTACGTCAACCTCGGCGGCCAGTGGCTCATGCCAACCCGGCCGCGGATGGATTGCGTCATCGTCAAGCGGTCCGATTCGCTGCTCGAAACGATCGAGCCGCGGCGCCTGGCCAAAGGCGAGCTGATCGCCATGGGGCTGGCGGAGGACGGTTCCGAAGGCATCGTGGTGGACAGCGCCGGCTTCCTGGGCGGCGGATATAGCGCCAACGAAGAATTCCGGTTCATGTCAACCGAAGTGAGCCGGGAACGCCCGGTCAACTACGAAGAACTGGCCGACCGGCTGGTCCAGGAAAAGCGGCTGGGCGGCTACCTGGTCTGGGTTGCGGGCCCGGCGCTGGTGCACTCGCGCGCGCGCCACGATTTCGAGTGGTTCATCAGAAACGGCTTCGTCCAGGCGATGCTGGTAGGGAATGCCGTCGCGGTGCACGACATGGAAGCGGCCATCTACGGCACCACCCTCGGCATGACCAATACCGGTCAGCCGAGCCAAGGCGGTCACGGCCTGCACATGCGGGCCATCAACCAGATTCGCGCGCTCGGGTCAATTGAGCGTGCGGTGGAAACCGGCCTGGTGGCGAGCGGCATCATGCACTCGATGGTGACCCTTGGGATCCCTTACGTGCTGGCCGGGTCGATTCGCGACGACGGCCCGCTTCCCGGGGTTTACACCGATACGCTAGATGCCCAGGACGCCATGCGCGAACATACCGTTCGCGCCACCGGCGCGCTGTTCATCGCTACCGCGCTCCATGCCATCGCGGTGGGCAATATGCTGCCGGCGTTCCATACGCATCGCGGCGCGCCGGAGCCGCTGATGACGATCTGCGTCGACCAGACCGAGTTCGTGGTCAACAAGCTGCGCGACCGGGGTACCCATCAGGCCTACGGCGTCGTCACCAATGCGCAGGACTTCATGCATGTGCTGCGGTTCTATGTCGAGCAGCGGCAGGAGAAGGCGCTCTGAACCGCCCGGGTGAGGGCCCCGGATGGGAGCGGCTGGTCGAGCAGGTGAGCGCGACCGTGCCGGCGGCCGAAGTTGACGGCGTGTGGGTGTTCCCGCCACTCCGCCGCGAACAGCGCGAGTGGGGCACCGCAATCGTCACCCGGGTCGATGGCGAGCGACGGCGGATCTACACCGCCCGCTACGTCCTGGCCATCAAGGGGCGCGAGCGCGGCAAGTTTCAGGCGACGGTAGAGGAAGTGGGAAGCGGGCCGGTCGAAGCGCTCGATCAACTGCTGCACGAGGCTCGCCGGCGCACCGAAGACGAAGAACCACCTACGCCGATCCCGGTGGAGACCTGGTTCCCGCCGCCGCCCGAAGAGCCCGCCACCGCGGAGCAGGATGATGGCCCGACTCACTCCGACTGAACGGGCCGAGCTGCTCGAGCGTTTTCACCAGTATCTGCGGGAGCATCACCTGCCCGTCACTCGCCCGCGCGACCGGATCGCCCGCGCCATCTTCGAGACCGAAGAACATCTCTCCGCCGAAACACTGGAACAGCAGCTCCGCCGCAACGGGGAGCCGGTCGGCACCGCCACGGTGTACCGCACACTCGACGTGCTGGTGCGGAGCGGCCTGGTGCGCGCCCACGATTTCGGCGAGGGATTCAAGCGCTACGAAGCGATGCCGGCGCAGACCCATCACGGGCATCTGATCTGCGTGCGCTGCAGCCGGGTACTCGAATTCAGCAACGCGACGCTGGAACGAATCATTCCGATGCTGGCCGACGAACACGCCTTCCAGCACCAGCGGCACCGGGTCGAGATCTACGGACTCTGCCGCGACTGCCGCCAGCGCGATCTGGCTCCGCTTCGCTCATGAACGCGCCGGCCGAAATCGGGCTCGCGGTCGCCTTCCTGGCGGGCCTGCTCAGCTTTCTTTCTCCCTGCGTGCTGCCGCTGGTGCCGTCGTACATCGGGTTCATCACGGGCATGAGCCTGCCGGAGTTGAACGAGCGCCGCCGGATCGCCCTGCTGCACGGCATCTGTTTCGTACTCGGCTTTTCGCTCATCTTCATCCTGCTCGGGGTGGGCGCCAGCGCGCTGGGCCGGATGCTCAACTATTACCAGCTCTGGCTGGAGCGGATCGGCGGTGTGCTGGTGGTGCTGTTCGGCCTGTACTGCCTCGGTGTCTTTCGGCTGAGCTGGCTGGAACGTGAAGGACGGGTCCATCTGGAGCGGAAGCCGGCAGGGTTTCTCGGGTCGGGGCTGGTGGGAATGGCCTTCGCGGCAGGCTGGACGCCCTGTATCGGGCCGATCCTCGGGGGCATCCTGGGGCTGGCGGCCACTCAGCATGACGTGAGCCGCGGCGTGCTGCTGCTGACGGCCTATTCCGCCGGGCTCGCGATCCCGTTTCTGATTGCCGCCGTTGCAGTGGAGTCGTTCCTCGGCTGGTTCACCCGATTCCGCCGCCACCTGCTGCTGATCCGCCGGCTGAGCGGCGTGCTGCTGCTCGTGGTGGGCGTGCTGATGATCAGCGGTGAGTTCAGCCGCCTCGCGGGGTGGCTCCAGGGACTCACGCCGGCAGCGCTCCGCAGCCGGATCTAGCGCTACTCCGCCTGGAGTTCCTCCTCCAGCGCCTGCCGGTGCAGGAGCGCCCAGTAGCGCCCCGCCGCGGCCAGCAGTTCCACGTGAGTTCCGCGTTCCACGATTCGCCCCTGATCGAGCACCAGAATCTGATCGGCGTCACGCACCGCCGCGAGCCGGTGCGACAC
>DASSTY010000373.1:0-5041 GCA_035707585.1 Gemmatimonadales bacterium | reverse complement strand
CATCGCCGGCGCGCTGTCGGTCTGGCTGATTTCGAGGTCTTCGCGGCCGGCATCCGTCGCATAGCCGAATTGGGTCGGGTTGAGATCGAAGGTCCCGCTGATGGCCTTGGCGTAGGGGTCGATCAGCAGCTTGGCCGGGTTGAATCGATGACCCTGGCTCGGATCATACGGGCCGTGGACCCGGTAGCCGTACAATTGGCCGGGGCGAACATCGGGCAGGTAGGCGTGCCACACCTGATCGGTACGATCGCGCAGCGGAATCCGGGCAGACTCGGTTGGGGCGTCGGGCCCGCTGAAGAGGCACAGATCCACCGCCGTGGCGTGCTCGGAGAAGAGGGCGAAATTGGTGCCTTGCCCATCGAACGTTGCGCCCAGCGGATTGGGGCCACCCGGCCAGACGCGAATGCCAGCCGGCCCCCGCGCCGGCGCCAGTCCGCGGTTCATCGGGGCGATTCGCCCAGGTGATCGAGCAGGCCGAGCAGGGGAATCCCGATCCACTCGGGTCGGTTGTTGAGCTCGTAGCGCAGCTCGTAGACCACCTTGTCGAGGAGATAAAAGTTGAGCATGCTGCTGCGCTCCGACGGGTCCACCGGAATGAATGGCGCACCCTGGGCGGTTTCGAAGTAGCCCTTGAGAAATGCGGTCGTGACCCAGCGGCACCAGAGCGACGCCCACGGCTTGAGCGCCGCCTGATCTTCCGCGCGGATCGGGCCGTGGGTGCGCCCGAACTCCGCCGCGTACTCGAAGGAGCGGAGCATGCCGGCGACGTCGCGGAGCGCTCCTCGGCGGAACCGCCGCTCACCGATCGAGCGGGAAGGCTCGCCTTCGAAGTCGATGATCACGAAGTCGCGGCCGGTGTAAAGCACCTGGCCCAGGTGGTAGTCGCCGTGTACCCGAATCCGCAGCGCGGCGGTCTTGCGATCCAGCACCTGGCGCACCTGCATCAGCAGCCGATCCTCCAGCGAGAGGACCTGACGCGCGGGCCCCTGCAGCGGATCGGGCAAGCGATCGAGCTGCCGCCTGAGCAGATCGAAGGTGAGGCGGGTCTGGCTCCGGAGCGACTGATAGAGCGACCGCCGGTACATCGAGGTGAACGGTTCGGGCGCAAAGGCCGGGTCCTCCCGGTCACTCGCCAGCGCCAGATGCATTTCAGCGGTGCGCTGGCCCAGCAGCCGGATCTTGTCGATATAGGCGGAGAGAAGCAGTGTCACCGCCGAGGGCAGCGGTGAGGCGCTCAGCGCCACCGGGCTCAGCTCGGCGCCCAGTGCCGGATCCAGGTCTGGCCTCTCGGTCAGCACCCGCTCGTAGTACTGGGCCAGCGCATGCAGCGAATAGGTCCAGGCGTCGCCTTCGTTGGGAACGTACTGGTTGAGCACTGCCAGGGTCATCGGCTCTTCACCATCGGTGCGGTACTGCAGCCCGCCGGCCACCGCAGGAATGCAGCGGAAGCCGGTTCGTTCGGTGAGGAAGCGACCGAGCTCGAGCTCGGGGTTTTCGCCCGGCTCCGTTTTCCGGAACAGTTTCAGGAGCAGCCGGTCTCCAAAGAGCAGCGAAGTGTTGCTCTGCTCGTTTCGCTGCGGGGCCGGGGTGAGTTCCTGGCTACGAGCACCTCGCAAGTCGCGGAATTTCCGGGTGCGAATCGCTGCGATCTCGCCCCGTCGCCCGCGCCACCGCGCCCGGCGAGCGATCAGGTCGAGCATCGCGTTACCGAACGCCGGCTCCCACAGCGCGTCGAACAGCACCCGGTCTTCCTGATCGGATTTCTCTCGGCTTACCCGGGCAATAACCGTATGGCTCCAGTGGGCCAGCAGGTCGCGGGCGCGCTCTCCTTCGGCCTGAGCCAGCGGCATCACGTACACTTCCGGATCACCTTCCAGAAAGGTGACGCGGCAGAGCACCACGAATGCTCCGGTGGCGCCATCGGAGCCCACCCGAATGACATCGGCCAGCTCGAGCCCGGTAACCCGGCGCGCCTTGGAACGGAACCACCGCCGGCCTACGATGTAATGCTGCAGCGCCGCCTCCAGTGGCGCGGCCTCATCGGCTTCCAGCAGCTCCTGCCAGCTCTGCCGAACCCGCACCACCGGGACACCTTCCTGTCCCGGGCCGCGACGGTGCACCGGCGCCTGCAGCGTGAACCAGTAGAAGCCGTAGGGCCCCATCGTGATGAAATAGGGGAGCGCGCCGATCGGCGGAAACTCGGTGCGGCCGAACATCTCCACCGGCACGCTCTCCTCGTACATCCGGAGGTCCAGCTCCACCGCCTGGCTGAATCGCGACAGGTTGGCGATCACCAGAATCCGCTCATCTTCCCATTGCCGCACGAACGCGAGCACCCGGTGGTTCTCGGGGTGAAGAAATTCGATGCTCCCCCGCCCCAGCGCCTGGTGATCCTTGCGAAGATCGATGAGATGCTTCATCCACCAGAGCAACGAGTGGGGGTTGTTCTGCTGTGCCTCCACATTGAGCGCTTCGAAGTGGTACTCCGGATCGATGATCACCGGGAGATAGAGCTGCTGGGGATTGGCCCGGGAAAAGCCGGCGTTGCGATCGGCGCTCCATTGCATCGGGGTGCGCACCCCGTTGCGATCACCCAGATAGATGTTGTCGCCCATCCCGATCTCGTCGCCGTAATAAATGATCGGGGTGCCGGGAAGCGAAAAGAGCAGCGCGTTCATCAGCTCGATCCGGCGGCGGTTGTTGCTCAGGAGCGGCGCCAGCCGCCGCCGGATTCCCAGATTGATCCGGGCTCGACGGTCGTGGGCATACACCCGGTACATGTAGTCGCGGTCCTCGTCGGTCACCATCTCCAGGGTGAGCTCGTCGTGGTTCCGCAGGAAGAGCGCCCACTGGCTGGTCGGCGGGATCGGCGGGGTCTGCTGCAAGATGTCGATGATGGGAAACCGGTCTTCCATCTGTACCGCCATGAACAACCGCGGCATGACCGGGAAATGAAACGCCATGTGGCATTCATCGCCGTCGCCCGACCCGAAATACGCCACCGCATCTTCGGGCCACTGGTTGGCCTCCGCCAGCAGCATCCGATCGGGAAACTTGCTGTCCACATGCTGGCGCAGCTTCCGAAGAAAGGCGTGGGTTTCGGGCAGGTTTTCGCAGTTGGTACCTTCGCGCTCGTACAGATACGGAATTGCATCGAGCCGGAGACCGTCCACACCCATCCCCAGCCAGAAATCCATCGCGCTGATCACCGCCCGATGCACATCGGGGTTCTCATAATTGAGATCGGGCTGGTGGGAATAGAAGCGATGCCAGTAGTACTGACCCGCCTCGGCGTCCCAGCTCCAGTTGGAACGCTCGAAGTCCTTGAAAATGATTCGGGCGTCGGCGTAGCGGTCGGTCGTGTCGCTCCAGACGTAGTAGTCGCGGGCACGGGTGCCTTGCCGGGCACGGCGGGCCCGCTGAAACCAGGGGTGCTGATCAGACGTGTGATTGATGACGAGTTCGGTGATGACGCGGAGGCCTCGCCGGTGGGCCTCGCGAAGGAAGGTCCTGAAGTCGGCCAGGTTGCCGTAAATCGCGTTCACTTCGGTGTAGCTCGCGATATCGTACCCGTCGTCGCGCAGCGGTGACGGATAGAACGGCAGCAGCCAGAGCGCCGTCACGCCGAGGTCCTGCAGGTAATCGAGCTTATCGGTGAGCCCACGGAAATCGCCGATCCCATCGGCGTTGCTGTCGTGGTAGGCCCGAACGTGCACCTGATAGATGATGGCGTCCTTGTACCAGAGACTCCCCTCGGTCACGTCCCGGTCCCCTCTTCGTCAATGGTCACCCGCAGGATCCTGCCGGCACCGATTTCAGGATCGAGCTCCATGGCATCGCCGCCGCGCGCCCGCCGAGTGTCGCCGGTGAGCAGATCCTCCAACCGGAATGTGGCACCTTCCGGCAGATCGAGCACCTCCGGCGGCGGGAGGATCGCCTGATGCGGCCGCATCGGATCGACGTTCACCAGCACCAGCAGGTAGTCGTTGGGTGCGGTCTTCCGATAGGCCAGCACATGTTCGTCGCCCGATGGAACGAAGCTGATGTTCCGGTATTGCTGCAGCGCGGGACTGCTGCGGCGCACCGAATTGAGCCGGGTGATTTCCGCATCGAGATTGGGTCCGGTCCAGTCGCGCGGGCGCACCTGATATTTTTCCGAGTGGAGGTACTCTTCGCTTCCCGCCTCCAGCGGTTCGCTCTCAAACAGCTCGAACCCGCTGTAGATCCCGTAGAGCGGCAGCAGCGTGCCGGCCAGCAGCAGCCGAACCCGAAAGGCCGGTGGCCCGCCCCGCTGAAGATATTCGTGGAGAATGTCGGGAGTGTTGGTGAACAGGTTCCCCCGGAAATACTCTACCATCGGTGTGCTGGTGAGCTCTTCGAGATACTCCTCCAGCTCGGCGGCGGTGTTCCGCCAGGTGAAGTACGTGTACGACTGAGTGAAGCCGAGCTTGGCCAGTTGCTTCATTCGCTTGGGACGGGTGAAGGCCTCCGCCAGAAAGATCACCTCGGGATGATCGCGGTGAACCTCGGCGATGACCCATTCCCAGAACGCCGATGGCTTGGTGTGGGGATTGTCCACCCGGAAGGTGCGCACACCCTGATCGATCCAGAACAGCAGGATGTCCCGGCAGGCGGTCCAGAGCCCCTCGCGGTCATCGCACCAGAAGTTGAGCGGGTAGATGTCCTGGTATTTCTTGGGCGGGTTTTCAGCGTACTTGATTGTGCCGTCCGGGCGAACGAAGAACCACTCCGGGTGCTCCCGAACCCAGGGATGATCAGGTGAGCACTGGAGGGCGTAATCCAGCGCCACTTCCATCCCGAGCCGCTCGGCGGTTTCGCGAAAAAATCGGAAATCCTCCAGTGTGCCGAGCTCGGGAGCGACCGCGGTGTGGCCGCCGTCGGCGTTGCCGATTGCCCAGATGGGCCTCTCTACGCGCCACGTTCCGAACACGAGTGCAGGCCGGTCGCCCCACATCGTCAGTGCGGCGTCGCGAATCTCCGTGGTGCCGTCGCCTTCAATGGCCTTGTGCTTGGTGGCATC
>DASSTY010000372.1:0-4360 GCA_035707585.1 Gemmatimonadales bacterium | reverse complement strand
TACATGAGCCCGGAACAGGCGGCCGGAGAAGATATCGATCACCGAAGCGATCTCTATGCGCTCGGTATCGTTGCCTACGAAATGCTGACGGGAAAGCCGCCGTTTACCGGACCGGGCCGAGTGGTGGTATCGAAGCACCTCTCGGAACGGCCATTGCCGGTGGACCGCGCCCGCCCTGATTGCCCCCCTCAAATGGCCTCGGCGGTGATGCGGGCGCTCGAAAAGCTCCCGGCCGATCGCTGGCAAACGGCCGACGAGCTCCGCCGGGCATTGGCGGCTGCCAACCCGAGAGACCGAGCGCGGATCCGGCGCCGGCGGCGGCTCATCGCCCTGGGTGGCGCGGCGGTCATCGCAGCCACTGTGTTCGGGTTGGCGCACCGTACCGCCGCCGGACCGCCTGATGGAGTAGATCCTCGGCATTCCATGCTGGTGCTTCCGTTCGATAATCTCCGGGGCGACGCCGCGTCCGACTGGCTGCGCGACGGCAGCGTCAGCATGCTGGGCATCGATCTGTCGCAGTGGAACGATCTGACCGTGGTGGATCACGAGCGGCTGCACGATCTGCTGGCGCGGCACAAGCTCAGGATCGGCGACGATATCGGGCTCGACCGGGCTCGGCGGCTGGCGCGCGACGCCGGCGTGTGGACCGTGGTTCTGGGCGACTACACGCGGACCGGTGACTCACTTCACCTGGCGGCGCGGGTGTACGATGTGGCCACCGGCCGGCGGGTGGACGTGGCGCGGGTGGATGGAATTGCCGGCGCCGATGTCCGTCCCTTGTTCGACGAACTGGCGGCGCGCCTGCTGGATCTATCCGGAGCGCCCGACGAGATCAGGGCGGGGCTGGCCCAGTCTACCACTCAGTCGCTGGCGGCGTTCCGCGAATATCTGGCGGGAGATGAGCTGCTCAATCAGTGGGAGCTGGTCGGCGCGATGCGGCGATTCCAGCACGCGATCGCACTGGACAGCAGCTTCGGGCTGGCGTACTACAAGCTGGCGCTGACCCGCGGATGGATCGTCGGAAAGAACGACACCGTGTCCAGCCGCGCCATGCTCCTTGCCACCGCCAATTCCGGCAAGCTCCCGGTGCGCGACCGCACGATGATCGATGCGTATCGGGCATTCATTCAGAGCGATTATTCCCGCGCCAGGACGCTGTACGGACAACTGCTGGCCCGCGACTCCGCCGACGCCGACGCATGGTACGGGCTGGGTGAGGCGTGGTTCCATGACGACGGATCCAAAGCGGCACAGACCGCGAACCTGAGCGAGGCGCTGCGGGCATTTCACCGCACTCTGGCACTCGATCCCAACTACGCGCTGGCCTACGACCACATCAATTCGGTGCTGAGTCTGGCCGGCCGAGCCCATCCGCCGTTCCTGCTGGCTGCGCGCGACTCGCTGGTGCCGCTGCCTGCGGTGCCGACGCCGACTCGCGCGGAGAGCGCCAACGTAGCGGCGGGCGCAAGGCGAGCGCGGCAGGAGGCGATCCAGCTCGCCCGCGACTGGGTTGCGAGTCAGCCGGCGACGGTGCGGGCGCACGCGGCACTGGTCGATGCGTATCTCGCCGCCCACGACTATGCCGGCGCGATGGCGGAGGTGAACCGGTATCGCCTTACCGATCAGCCGCATCCCGACCTGCCATTCATGTCGGCCCGAGTCCGCTTTGCGGCGGGCGATGTGGACGGTGCAGCGGCCGACCTTCGGCGCGCGCTCGATTCGATCGCGCCGGCCGATTTCGGATTGTACGCCGCCACGCCGACAGTCGTGGGCGACGTTGCCGCGGCGGCGAATGTATTCGCTTATCAGGGTGACCTGGCGCGGGCGGCGCGGGCGATCGACCTGGCCGACGCGGTGCACGACGCGGTGTATCCGTCCAACCTGGATCTGCCCAGCGAATTCATGATGGGAGACGAATGGCGGCGCAGCGCGCTGGGAGAGCTCTATGCCGCGGCGGGAGGTCCGCCGGCCGCGCTGCGGCAGATCTGGGATGGCGCTTCGGAAGCGGCCCGCAGTGCGCCCGACGCCGTTCGCCCCGAAGTGGCACGGAGCGGTGCCGCGGCCGCGGTGGGTCTCTTCACCGGAATCGCCGCAGATACCGCCGCATTGACGGAATTGAAAGTGCTGAGCGACGCACCGCCGCCGCCGGCGGTGCAGGCACTGCTCGCGCTGGTGCACAACGACTCGGCGGCGGCCCGGCGGGCGCTGTCACAGCCCGACACCGCGGCAGTGGCGAGCGAAAAGGCTGCGCCGTACTCGGAAGACCCGCTGGCGGCGGAAGCGTATTATCTGCTGGGCGACTACGATACCGCGCTGCACCTGCTGGAGGATTTTGAGCCGGACGCTTTTGCGACCCGCGGCTTCGACCCGCGCTGGGGGCTGCTGGCTCGAGTCCGGCTGCTGCGCGGCAACCTCTATGAGAAGCTGGGCCGCCGCTCCGAGGCCAGCCGCGAGTACCGCGACGTGGTGGCGCAGTGGAAACGGGCCGATCCGGCGCTGCAGATTTACGTGCGGCAGGCGATGCAGGGACTCGGGCGGGTGTCGGGAGAAGGTTAGCCGACAGCCAGGACTACCCGCACCACCCAGGCGCACATCATCAGCACCGTTGGCAAAAGCGTAAGCCCCACCGAAAAGATCACCCCTTGCCGCCACAGAAACGGACCCGCCCTGGGGGCGTTGTCTTTCCATAACGCACGCATCCCGAGCTCCGCCAGCCATCCTGCCGAGTAGCAGAGATTGGCCAGGAGCGCGTAGACCGGAACCAGCAGCAACGGGAGAGGGTGGTACGGACCCGGTGGGAGCGCGGCGAAGAACTGGCAAATGGTGAGCGAGAGGAGCCCGGCGCCACCGACGATAAGGTTGTATGACATGCGACGCCGTTCCCACCAGAGGACGAGGGAGAGCGGCGTGCGCTGGAAATCGGGGAGAGGGTAGAGAACACGATCGAGCGTTGCCATGGACGACCTCCGTAAGAGCAGAGTAGCGCCCCGTCATATTTCTGTCAAGTACTTTATCATAAAGAGCAAGCGTAGTTGTTATCCGGATGACAGCACCGGGACCAGCCGCTAGATTTCCCGGTGCGAAACGGGCTCGGCGCGATGGTCGCGGATCGGCCGCACTTGCGGCTGATCCGAGGAAAGTCCGAGCTCCAGCGGGTAGACTGCCAGGTAACGCCTGGGCGCCGAGAGGCGACGGACAGGGCCACAGAAAAGACACCGCCTCACACTGGTTGTGGGGTAAGGGTGAAAAGGTGGGGTAAGAGCCCACCGCGCCACTGGTAACAGTGACGGCACGGCAACCCCCAGTCGGAGCAAGGCCAAATAGGCGGCGAGGTGTGACCCACACCGACCCCGCGCGCGAGCGCGGAAGCCGCGGGTAGGCTGCTCGAGGCGTTCGGCAACGAACGTCCCAGACAGATGACCATCTCCCGATCCGCCTTGCGCGGTCAGGGAAACAGAACTCGGCTTACGGCCGAGCCCGATTTCGCGACCCTCTCACTCTCGGTCGAGGCGCGTATGTCAGTCCGTACCATCAGTCTGGCCGCGCTTGCGGCGGCCTTTCCCCTTTTCACCACTGCGCCGACCACCGGTCATTACCGGGTGGAGCAGCTCACCATCCAGGAAACCGACCAGACGGCGTTTCCCGGCGGCACCAAGCGGAGCGACACCGTTCGCACCACGGGATATCTGGTGGTGACGCTCGATGATAGCGCCTCCGGCCGCACGATTCACGTTCATCTCGATTCGATTCTGGCCGAGAGCAGTGTGCCCGAGCTGCAGCCGGCGCTGGACAGCCTTCGCGGAACTGAATATCACGGGTTCATGGCGGCGAACGGGCGGCTGACCGATTTTCACGCCATGACCGGAGACACTCTCGCAACCGACCGGGTCGAGGGACTGGTGCGCGACCTCTATCCGTCGCTCAAACTCAAGGCGCGCCAGGGCGATCAGTGGGCCGATACACTGGCACGAACCCGCGAACTGCCGGGCGGCCAGATGAGCGTGAACACAGTCACTACCTACAAAGCCGCCGCCACTGAGCAGCACAACGGAGTCAAGGCGCTGCGGCTGGATGCGAGCACTGCGGGCACGCTCAAGGGAGAACAGACCACTCAGGGCCAGGCGGTGCAGATCGACGGAACCAGCAGCGGCAGCGGCACCTACTATGTGGATCCCGACGGCCGTTACCTTGGGGGAAGCCGGACGCAGGATTCCGAGCTGCACATTTCGCTGGCCGGGCTGCCTGCCACGATGCCGGTGACAATTCATCAGCAGACCACGATCACGCTGCTGAAATAGGGAGGGGGAGGGGATGCATCGAGGGGTATTTCTGGCCGGCGCGCTGGCGCTGGCGGCGTGCG
>DASSTY010000371.1:0-2770 GCA_035707585.1 Gemmatimonadales bacterium | reverse complement strand
ATTCCATATCATTCAGGTGGAGCGGGTCCAGCCCGCCGAAATCGAAGCCCGGCACATCCTGATCGCGCCCGAGATCACCGAGGCCGACCGCGACAGCGCGCAGGCGCTGGCCACCCGGTTGCGCCACGCGCTGGAGCAGGGCGCCTCGTTCGATTCGCTGCAGCACATCTACAATGCCAGCGATGTCCAGAGCAACGCCACCGACGTACCGATCGATCAGCTTCCCAAGCCGTACGCCGACGCCATCGGTCAGGCAGATTCCAACACGGTGGTTGGCCCGTTTCCGCTGGAAAGCCCCGGCGGACGGGTGCAGTATGCCGTCGCCCAGGTGACTGAGCGGCGCGCTCCCGGTGATGTGCGCTTCGAAGATGTTCGTGACAAGATCCGCGAGCAGCTGAGCCAGCAGTTTGCCATCCGCCGCTATCTCGACAACCTGCGGCACAGCACCTACATCGACATTCGCCTCAAGTGACCCCCCGGATCGCCGTCACCCTCGGCGATCCCCGGGGGATCGGTCCGGAGATCACCGCGGCCGCGCTGAGTGAGCCACTCGACGCGGAAGTGACGGTGATCGGCGCCGAAGATCAGATCGCCGCGGTTCCCGCCGCGCATCGGGTCGGGGTAGGGCAATGGAACGCCGGCAGCGGCGACCGGCCCGATCATGCCCGCACGCTCAGGGCGGGGCGGATCGCCGGGCATTCCATCGAAACCGCGGCGCGCCTGGTGATGGCCCACGAAGTCGATGCCATCGTCACCGCGCCGGCTCACAAGCACGCGCTCCATCTGGCCGGATTTCCCTGGCCTGGGCATACCGAGTGGCTGGCGCATCTGGCCGGTGATGTCGATGTCGCGATGATGCTGGCCGCGTCGGAGCTGCGGGTGGTGCTGGTCACGACCCATGTGCCGCTTCGCGACGTCCCTCTCCTGCTCACCACCGATCGCGTCGTCCGAACCGGCCGCATCACGATCAACGCTCTGCGCGAGTGGTGGGGGATCGAATCGCCCCGGCTGGCGCTCTGCGCGCTCAATCCCCACGCCGGCGAGTCGGGTCTGTTCGGCGATGAGGAGCCGCGGATCCTCGCTCCCGCCGCCGAGCAGCTCGGAGCTGCCGGCCCGCTACCAGCCGATACCGTCTTCGTGCGAGCGATGCGCGGCGAGTTCGATGCGGTGCTGGCGCCGTATCACGACGTCGGCATGACAGCCATCAAGGTGGCGGCGTTCGGGCGGGCGGTGAATGTGACGCTGGGACTGCCGTTCGTGCGGACCTCGCCCGATCACGGCACCGCGCTGGATATCGCGGGCACCGGGCGGGCCGATCCGGGCAGCATGCGCGAGGCGCTGGAGCTGGCGGTGAAATTGGTCAGGTAACCGCCCCTACAATCAGGTTTTTTCCGGCGTCAGCAGCCGAATCGTTCGCACCCGCCGCGCTTCCATCTCGGTCACCTCCAGCAGCCGGTCGCCGATCGCGATTCGATCTCCCACCCGCGGCAGCCGTCCCAACTGGCCAAAGATGTATCCGCCCAGCGTCGTGTAATCGGTGTCATCCAGCTCGGCGTCGTACTCCGAGTTGAATTCCGAGATCGGCATCGCGCCTTCCAGCAGCGGGGCACCGACCGAGGGCAGCGGCCGTTCCAGCGGATCGTACTCATCGAAGATCGGCCCCACGATCTCTTCCAGCAGGTCCTCCATCGTCACCAGGCCGGCGGTGCCGCCGTATTCATCGAGCACCACCGCCAGATGGACCTTGAGCCGCTTCATGTCGGCCAGGACGTCCTCGATCTCGCGGGTGCCGGGCACGAAGAGGGGCGGCCGCATGATGGAGCGGATCGATTCGCCAGGCCGCTGCTTCAGCGCCAGGAGAATGTCCTTGGCGTGGACCACGCCTACGATTTCATCGAGCGACTCGGTATAGACCGGAAACCGCGATCGGCGCGCCACCGCGACTTCGTCGGCCGCATCGGCGATGGTCAGCTCCGCCTCGATGGCCAGGATCTCGGTGCGTGGCGTCATCACCTCCTGGGCGGTCTTTTCGCTGAACTCGAAGACGCCTTCCAGGAGCCGGGCATCCTCCTGGAGGAGACTGCCTCCTTCTTCGCTCTGCTCTACCAGCAGGCGGAGCTCCGACGGCGAGTGGAGGCGTTCGCCCTCGCCGGCGTGGGGCACGCCGATCAGTCTCAGCAATCCGTTGGCGGTCCCATTGAGCAGGGCGATCGGCCAGGTCATGACCCAGGAGAAGCCGACCAGCGGCACCACCACCCAGGTGCTGATTCGCTCGGGAAAGAGCAGGGCCAGCGCTTTGGGTACCAGCTCACCCAGGATGATGTGCATGATGGTTATGATGATGAAAGCCGTAATCGACGCGACCGTGTGGGTGGCGATCGATGCGGCCGCGCCGGGCAGCCACCGGAAGATGCCGGCGACCAGCGAGGCCAGCGCCGGCTCGCCGATCCAGCCCAGGCCGAGCGAGGCCAGGGTGATCCCCAGCTGGGTGGCGGAGATGTACCGGTCGAGCGATTGAACCGCTTTGCGGGCCAGTCTAGCTTTGCTGTCGCCGTTGCGGGCCATCTCCTCCAGCCGGGTTTTCCGCGCACCGACCAGGGCGAACTCGGCCGACACGAAGAAGGCATTGGCGAGGACCAGCAGGACGACGGCGGCGAGACCCCAGCCGATCGAGGTGGACCCGGATGCTTCCATATTCTTCAAGTGTAGTGGCGCAATGGGCTTACCGCGAGGGACCGGGCTGATGACGGCGGCAGCTCCACCTCCCTAT
>DASSTY010000370.1:0-9891 GCA_035707585.1 Gemmatimonadales bacterium | reverse complement strand
GGTGTGGGTCTGGCCCACGCTGCCTTCGTAGCGGCCGGGGTGCGGCCCGTGGGGAATGCCGTCGGGGTGATGGGTGATCGAACCGTATTCGATGCCCTTCCGGCTCATGAATTCGGATGAGGCGTAGAACAGCACCTCGTCGGAGTCCACGTTGCTGTGGTTGTAGGGCGACGGAATCGAGTTGGGGTCGAAGTCGTACGGCCGCGGGCAGAAGCTGCAGATCACAAAGCCGTCGCCCTGGAACGTCTGGTGCACCGGAGGCGGCTGGTGCACCCGCCCGACGATCGGCTCGAAGTCGGCGATGTTGAACTTCCAGGGATAGAAGTAACCGTCCCATCCCACCACATCGAACGGGTGGTGATCCAGCACCAGCTCGTTGATCCCGTCGTACTGCTTGACGTAGACCGGGAAGTCGCCCTTTTCATCGTGTGTGATCAACTCGGTCGGGCCATGAATGTCGCGCTCGCTGTAAGGTGCGCCTTCCAGCAGCTGGCCGAACTCGTTGCGGTACCGCTTGGGTGAGCGGACGTGACCACGGCTCTCGAAAATGACGAACTTCTGGGGCTTGCCCTGGTCCATCTGCAGCCGATACAGAATGCCCCGGTGGATGACCAGATAGTCGCCCTGGCGATACGGCAGATTCCCGAAAACCGATTCCAGGGTACCGCCGCCTTCGGCAACGTAGATCACTTCGTCGCCCTGGGCGTTCCGGTAAAAGTGATCGTCCTGACGGTCCGGCTCGACGTACAGCATCGCCACGTCCTGGTTGAACAGCAGCGGCACCCGGTCCAGCGTGGCGCTGCCGCCCTTCTGCACCTTGGCGATCTGGGAGGTGCGGAAGTGACGGTGCCGAAGAGTTCGGTCGGGATCGGCGCGGTAGGCCATTTCCTTGCAGCGGGCCACCGACTTGACCGCCGTCGGCGGATGGACGTGGTAGAGCAGCGCGGAGGTTCCGGTGAACCCCTCGTGGCCCATCAGCTCTTCGTTATAGAGGCCGCCGTCCGGCTTGCGAAAAACGGTATGTCGCTTGGGCGGCACCTGCCCCATCTTGCGGTAATATGGCATCTACAGATTCCCCCGCAGCTCCTGCTCGCGCTCGATCGCCTCGAACAGCGCCTTGAAGTTGCCCTTGCCGAAGCTCTTGGCGCCCTTCCGCTCGATGATCTCGTAGAACACGGTTGGCCGGTCCTGCACGTTCCGGGTGAAAATCTGCAGGAGATAGCCGTCCGGATCGCGATCGACCAGGATGCCGAGCCGGGCGAGTTCGTCCACCGGTTCGTCGATCTTGCCGACCCGCTTCTGGAGATCATCGTAGTAGGTGGTGGGCGGAACCAGGAATTCGACGCCGCGGTCGCGCATGGCGCTGACGGTGGCGATGATGTCGTCGGTTGCCAGGGCCATGTGCTGCACCCCGGGGCCGGCGTAGTAGTCGAGGTATTCGTCGATCTGGGACTTCTTCTTGCCGGGAGCGGGCTCGTTGATCGGGAACTTGATCCGATCGTTGCCGTTGGCCATCACCTTCGACATGAGTGACGAATACTCGGTGCTGATGTCGGTATCGTCGAAGGTGATGAGATTCCGGAATCCCATGACGTCGGCGTAGAAATCGACCCAGACGTTCATCTTGCCGAGCTCGACGTTGCCGACGCAGTGGTCGACGTACTTGAGTCCCACCGAGGGGGGCGCGTAGTGGGGCGAGACCGGGCGGAAGCCCGGCATGAAGAGCCCGCGGTAGTTGCGGCGTTCCACCAGCGTGTGGATGGTGTCGCCGTAGGTCTTGAACGCGGCGGTGACGACTTCGCCGTCGTCGTCGGTGGCGACCCGGGGCTCGTGAACCGGCACGGCCCCGCGCTCTACCGCCTTGGTCCAGGCGTCGCGGGCGTCGTCCACCCAGAGGGCCAGATCGCGCACGCCATCGCCGTGGCGGTAGATGTGATCGGCGATCTGCCTGGCCTCGCCGCTCAGATCGGGGCGGAGCGGCGTCGTCAGGACGAACCGGATCTTGTCCTGCTGCATCAGGTAGCTGGCCCGGTCGCGAATCCCGGTTTCGGGGCCGCGATACCCAACCAACTGAAATCCGAATGCAGCCCGATAGTAGTGGCTGGCCTGCCTGGCGTTGCCGACGTAGAACTCGATATAATCGGTTCCGTTGATCGGGAAGGTGTCGGTCGTCTCGGAAGCGCCGGGGGCGGTCATCATTTCGGTCATCTGTGTTCCCTCCAGCCGGGGTCTCGTTCGTATAGTAGTATGATAGCGCCGGATGACGGCTGTGACCACTTGGCCCCCTGGACCGCGGCCGACGTGCGCCGGTCGCGCCGGCACCGTATTTTACTACCAGGAATGAAGTTATCGCGGCCTGGCGGGGTGAATGCCTAATCTGCTGACGCAGCTCCACAACGAATACCACGCCTCACTGGTCCGGCTGCTGGTGCGCCGGACCGGAGACCGCGCCCGTGCGGAAGAGCTGGCGCAGGAAACGCTGAGACGGGCCCTCCAGTCGCCGCCGGCCAACCCCCGGACCTGGCTCTTTGCCACCGCCCTCCAGTTGGCCGATCGCGAAAGCCGCCGGACGACCCGGCAGGGGCACCATCTCCACCTTCTGCGCCGCGACCCGGAAGCCGGCCGGCCCGACCCCGGGCCCGATGCCGATCACGACGACGCGCGGGCACAGGTACGGCGCGCGCTGATGCTGCTCAACGATCGGGATCGCGAAGCGCTCCTGCTCAAGTCGGCCGGCTTCACTTACGATGAAATCGCCGAGGCGCTGGGAATGCCCCGCATTGCGGTGGGCAGCACGCTGGCCCGTGCCCGCCGGCATTTGGCCGAAGCGTTCCGCGATCTGGAATCGGGCGGAGAAACGCAGTATGCCGCACACGAATGAAGGCACCCTCCACGCGCTGCTCGACGGCGAACTGCCGCCCGAGGAGCAGCGCGAGGTAGAGCTCCACCTCGAGGAGTGCGCCGAGTGTGCCCGCCGGCGCGACGAGGCACGGCAGTTCATGGTCGGGGCCGATCTCCTGCTGGAGGGATTGGATCATCTGGATCCGGCCGGCCCCAGCCCCAACCCCGATGCGGTACCGGTGGGCGATGCCGAAAAGCTGATTCTCTTTCCCTTCCCTCCCGAGAACGTTCACCAGCCGCCGCGGCGGTTCCCCTGGGCAGCCCTGGTGTGGATCGTGAGCATCGCGGTCGCGGTGGGCGCCGGGTACGTGTTGAGCCAGAATCGTAACCCGGTGGGAGACCGGACCGGCGGCCAGTCTACCGCGGTCGTTTCCGACCTGGAGCGGCAGCAGGCGCAGGCGCCAGCCCCCGCCCCGGCACCACTGACACCGCCCAGCGTCCAGCCGGCCGACACTTTCGCCACGGCAGACACTGCGCTGACTGGCCTGGCAGCGGACGCGGCCGACAGCGAGTTCGATTCCACCGGCGATGAAACCGAACTGGCGCAGACGCCGCCCCCGGTGCCCAAGCGGCAGCCGGCCCAGCAGCAGCCTGCCCAGCGGCAACCGGAGTCCAGCACAAGCGCCAGCCGGCCCAGGACGGTCCCGCCGCCGGCGCCGGCACAGCAGAGCGAGCCGGCGCCCAACGACGTCGCGGCCAACCCGGCGCCAGGCAGCGTCGATACTCAGACGTCGCCTCCGCCGCAGCCGGTCAGCAACCCCGAAGCGAATCTCGAGCGGCGCTCCGGGATCTATCTCCGGATCGGTCTCGACGAAGCGCGCCGGATGCTGGGCAGTCCGCTCCATGTCATTGACGGATTGCGCCCGCAGTTCATCGGGATGGTGGCGGCGGGCCGCGCACCGGGGGCCGATCCCACGCGCCCCGCGATCCGCGTGGTGTATCTCGATGCGGCGCAGCGGATGATCCTGCTGGACCAGCAGCGACTCCCGATCGGCGACTCGGGACGCGATCGGCCGCGCCAGCCAACCATCACTTCCAGCCCGGCCGGGCCGGTTGCCGGCTGGGTCAAGGGCGACGTGTGGCTGGCCCTGCACGGCGTCTCAGCGGACGCATTGCAGGATCTGGCGGGACGGGTTCGCTGAGCAGCTCGGCTCCGCCCGCCCCGCCGGGCACGCCGGCGCTCCGGCTCTCCACCCTCGGCTCCCTCGATCTTCGAGTGCAGGGCGAAGCCGCCGAAGCCGTGTTGCGTCAGCCCAAGCGGCTGGCGCTCCTCGCCTACCTGGCGGTGGCGAATCCCCGCGGATTTCATCGCCGCGACCGCCTGCTCGCCCTCTTCTGGCCGGAACTCGACACCGCCCACGCCCGAGCGGCGCTCCGCCGTGCGCTCTACTTTCTGCGACAGCATCTGGGAGACTCGATCATCACCGGGCGCGGCGATGAGGAAGTCGGCGTCGATTTATACCAGCTCCAGTCCGATGTGGCGGCGTTCGAGGAAGCGCTCGCGCGGGATCGCGCCGAAGAAGCGCTGTCCCATTACCGGGGCGATCTCCTGGCCGGGCTCTACGTGGCCGACGCACCGGAATTCGAACGCTGGCTGGAGCAGGAGCGAGCGGCGCTGCGAAGTCGTGCCGCACTGGCGGCATGGACTCTGGCGGAACGCGATCAGGCCGCCGGCGCCGCGGCATCGGCCATCACCTGGGCCCGGCATGCGGCGGAGCTCACTCCCTACGATGAAGACGGCCTCCGAAGACTGATATCGCTGCTCGATCAACTGGGCGAACGGCCCGCTGCCCTCCAGGCATACCAGAACTTTGCCGAGCGACTCCGGGCCGACTTCGACCTGGAACCATCGGCGGCAACGGCCGCGATGGTCGCGGCGATTCGAGGCAGTTCAGCGGCAGCGGCTGCGCAGCCGAGGCCGGCCGCCGGCCCGCAGCTGATTGCCGTGCTGCCATTCACGGTGCGAGGCAGCCCCGAACTGCAGTATCTCGGCGACGGCATGGTCGATCTGCTGAGCACCCATCTCGACGGCGCCGGCGACCTGCGCACCGTGGAACCGCGCGCCCTGCTGGCCTGGCTGGCGCATGAAGCGGCCGATCGGGACAGCGACTTCGCGTCGGTGCGGAGCCGCCTGATGGAACGGTTCGGCGCCGACCACCTGGTTTCGGGCACCCTGGTGGAAGCCGGCGGGCGGCTGCAGCTCACCGCGACATTGAGCGATGCCGCCGGCACTCGCGTTGCGGCGGGATCGGCCACCGGCACCGGCGAATCGGCGCTGTTCGATCTGGTCGACGAAGTAACCCGCCAGCTGCTGGTAGGGCGACTCCGCGGCCCCACCTCGGCGCTGGCGCGGCTGGCGACTCGCACCACCGACTCGTTCGCGGCGCTCAAGTCCTATCTCCGGGGCGAGGCCGCCTTCCGGCTCAATCAGTTCTTCGACGCCGCCGATGCTTACCAACGCGCGGTGGCGGAGGATCCCGAATTCGCGCTGGCCTATTACCGGCTCGCGGCGGCACTGGCCGCCGGCGCGCTCCCCGGCCCCGCCATTGAAGCGTCGGAAGCGGCGCATCAGCGGCGGCACCGGCTGCCGGAGCATGCCCGGCAACTGCTCGATGCCCAGCGCGCCTGGCTCCACGGTGCGGTGCGCGATGCTGAATCGCGCTATACCGCCATCGTAGGGCGCTGGCGCGAGGATACCGAGAGCTGGTTCCATCTGGGCGACCTGCTCTTTCACGCCAATCCGATGCGGGGACGTTCCTGCGTCGAATCACGAGCGCCATTCCGCCGCGTGCTGGAGCTGGAACCCAATCACATCGGTGCGCTGGTCCATCTGCTTCGGATCGCCGCGCTGGATGGCCAGCGTGATGAAGTGCAGATCCTGGCCGACCGGATGCTCGCGCTCAGCCCCGACGCCGATCAGGCGCTGCCGATTCGCGCGCTCCGCGCCCATCTGCTCGGCACCAGCGCCGATCGGCAGGCGATCGCCGACGTTCTCCCCGGCTCGCGGGTGCTCACCGCCGCGATCGCCTTTGCCGATATCGCGCTCTACGCGCGCGACCTCCCCGGTGCCGAAGCGGTAGCTCGGCTCTTCGTGCGCGAAGTTCGCACGCCGGAGCTGCGCGCACTCTGCCGCTGCATGCTGGCGCATCTGGCAGTGGCGCGCGGGCGCTGGCGCGAGGCGGCGGAAGAACTGGATCGGGCTCGGCTGGATGATCAGGTGCTGGCGCTGGAGACTCGCGGCTGGCTCGCGGCGCTGCCGTTCATCCCGGCATCATCGGCCGAACTGGGCAGCATCCATGACGAGCTGCTGGGGTGGGATGGCACCGCCCGGCCCAGCCACAACGTCGCTCTGGCGATGCACAACGGACTTCACCCGCTGCTGCGGGAATATCTTCTGGCGCTGCTGGACGCGCGGCTCGGACGAATCGAGGCGGCCGATGCGCGCGCCCGCGCTCTGAGCGAGATGGCGGTCCCGCCCGAGGGCGAAACCCTGCGCTGGAACCTGGCACGCGGTGCGGCAGCTGCCGCTCAGCGGGCAGCCGGCCGCTCCGCCGAAGCGCTGGAGCAGCTGGTGCAGGTGCGGGACGAACGGTGGTTCCAGCTGACGGTAGGTTCGCCGTTCCACGCGCAGGCGCACGAGCGTTTTCTTCGCGCCGAGCTGCTGGCGGAACTGGGGCAGGTCGAGGAGGCACTCGGATGGTACGCATCTCTGGCGGAGCGCTCACCGTACGAACTGGCATTTCGGGCGCCCTCGGATCTTCGCCAGGCGGAGCTGCTGCTTCAGAAGGGCGAGCGCACGGCGGCACGGCGCCACCTGGCGTTGGCAGCAGCCGCGTGGCACGAGGCGGCGCTGCCGCTGCGCGGTGAGATCGAACGAGTCAGTGTGGCGCTGGGTGAATAGGATCAGATCGCCGGCGGCACTGCGTCGAGCAGCCCGCGCACCTTCCGGACAAATTCATCCGATGAAAACGGCTTCTGAATGAACGAGACTTCCGGCTCGGAAACGCCGCGCCGAGTGAGCTGTTCGTTGGCGTAGCCCGAGATGTACAGCACCTGCAGGTCAGGTCGGGCCGTGAGCATGTGCTCCACCATTTCGCGGCCGCCCATCTCCGGCATCACCACATCGGTGACCACCAGGTCGAGCGGGCCGCGGTACTCCTCCAGCAGCAGCAGCGCGTCACGGCCGTGCCGCGCTTCGAGCACCGTGTATCCCTGGTGTACCAGCACCTTTCGCAGCAGTTCCCGCACCGCCTCTTCGTCTTCCACCAGCAGAATCGTTTCCACTCCGTTGTGACTGGGCGCTTCGACGGTCGGCGCCGCTTCGTCGCAGTCAGCACAGCGGGGCAGATAAACCTTGACCGTGGTGCCCGATCCCGACTCGCTGGCGATCCGGATCACGCCCCCGTTCTGCCGGACGATCCCGTAGACGATCGAGAGCCCCAGGCCGGCGCCGCCGTTGGCCGCCTTGGTGGTGAAGAACGGCTCGAACATCCGGGTGCGGGTTTCTTCGTCCATGCCGGCGCCGCTATCGGTGACCGCCAGCACGACGTACCGCCCGGGACGAACGTGGCGACTGCGACCCGGTGCCCGAATGTTCCGCTCGCTGGTTTCGATCATCAGGGTGCCGCCGCCGGTCATCGCATCGCGGGCGTTCAGCACCAGATTCAGGATCACCTGCTCCAACTGCCCGGGATCGATCTTGACAGGACCGATTCCCGGTGTGGGCACCAGGCCGAGCCGCACCTCCGCGCCGACCAGCCGCTGAAGCAGCGTTTCCATCTCGGCGAGCACATCATTGAGATCGACCGCCTTGGGCTGCAGGACTTGGCGGCTGCCCAGCGCCAGCAGCTGCCGGGTGAGCAGCGCGCCACGATCGGCTGCCTGACGGATCCGGTCGATGTCGCCGCGGTGATTGCTGTCATCGGGCAGGTCCCGCAGCAGCATTTCGCTGTAGCCGCGAATCGCAGTAAGAAGATTGTTGAAGTCGTGCGCGATCCCTCCGGCGAGGCGCCCCAGCGCATCCATCTTCTGGGCCTGCCGGAGATGCTCCTCACTGCGGTGCAGTGCTGCCCGGGTCCGGGCCCGGTCGGTCACGTCGGTGATCTGCACCAGCCGGGCTCGCCCGGCCCCGAACGCCACCTCGTGCGAGGTGATCTCAACGTCGATGACCGAGCCGTCGCTCCGCTGATGCTGAGTCAGCGCAACTTCGTCGCGGCCAGTCGCCGCCCAGTCGGCGTGGAGGACGCCGGTGGTTTCCTCGATCGGGCGGATATCCATGATGGACATCGCGAGGAATTCGTCTCGGGTATAGCCGTAGTGGCGAAGCGCGGCCTGATTCACCGCCAGGAACGCCAGCGTGTCGGTGTCAAACAGCCACATCGGCTGAGGGTGATCTTCGAAGAGCAGCCGGTAACGATCTTCCGCCGCAGTGAGCGCCCGGTGCAGCCGATCCAGATCGATCGCCGCGGCAGCACGGGCCGCGACCTGCTCCAGATAAAAGAGGTCGGTAGGACCGAGCGCGCGGCCGTCGGTGGTGATGGCGGTGAGAGCGCCGAGCAGATCGCCGCCGATCGAGAGCGGAACGACGGCAATGGACCGGGGCGCCAGCTGGTTGAGCAGCTCGCGATGCTCTCCGTCGGGTGCCAGCCGGCGAAGATCCTCCGTGCTGACGGATTCAATCAACTCGCTCGCCGCAGTGGCCGCGGCGCGCCGGTGCCAGAGCGCCAGGATCGGAGGCGGATAACGGCGCAATCGCTGCAGCTGTGACTCGCGCACCGGGTCCCGGTCGGCCGTCGCGGCGTAACGCGACTTGCCCTCCGCGTCGATCAGATGAACCGCGCACCAGTCAGCCATGGTCGGAACCAGCAGACGAATCAGCCCCTGCAGCGCCGCCTCCGGATTGCTGGTGCCCAGCACACGGTCCGCCTCTGCCAGCAGCAGTGCGCGCCGTTCAGCCTCGCTTCCACCGGCCATCCGGTCGGCGCCGCGAAGCGCCGGAATCGCGGAAGCGCGGCGTGGAACCAGCGAGACCAGGAGTGCTACCGCCGGCGCCGCCAGCATGACGAAGATGAGACCGTGCAGCCCGGTAGTGCTGTAGCGCAGCATATGGCCGGTTTCGGAAAAGAAATGCACCGCGTACAGCACCACGATTGTGGCGCTCACCACCGAAGGCCAAAGACCGCCGCGTAAGGCCGCCCAGACGATGCAGACCAGTAGAATCGGGAACGGGTTGGTGACCAGAATCCCGCTGCGGGTGAGGATGTCGAGCCCGATCACCGCGGCGAGCGTGATCAGCGGTCCGCTGACCTGCCGGCCGATGAACGGCCAGTCGGCCAGCGGGAGCCGCTCGCGTGCGCTCTCCACCGCTCTGGCCAGGCTAAATGGCTGTGCCATGCACTCGCTCGACTGGGCTAAGGGGACGGACCTTTCCGACCGCACCAACCTGCCATCCCGGGGCGGCCCCGGCTGTGAGCTTCTTCACAATCGAAAGGGCCGGGACGCCGTCCCCCAACGGCGGTTGCGTGGGGGCCGGGGTTGGGCGTATTTGCCAGAGCCGGGCATCAGCGGCCGCCGCTCGCCCGGGCGGCTCCGGCCGAACTTATAGCAGACGGAGGACTCGATGGCCAATAGTGACTATAACAATCTTCGCAAGGACTGGATTCGCCAGAGCCGCAACGAACGCACCGACACCCCGCGCCAGCGCGGCGCCACCGGTCCCGATATTGATAGCCCCCGCTCAGAAGACGAGGCGCTCAACCTGACCAAGCACCGGCTCGGCAAGACATCGAAGCATACGAGCGGGGAGGAGAAGGAGACGGGAGGACGGGAGGACGGACGGACAGACGGACAGGCGGACTGACGGACAGGCGGACTGGCGGACAGACGGACTGACGGACAGACGGACAGACGGACAGACGGACAGTAGACGAGAAGACGGGAGGACGGGAAGGCCGAGCCGGTGGCATCCTGAGCAGAGCTGTGTCATCCTGA
>DASSTY010000369.1:0-5393 GCA_035707585.1 Gemmatimonadales bacterium | reverse complement strand
CCGCGGCTCGGCGGTGAAGGTGCGGTGAAGTCGCTGCGGCGTTCGGCGACGGCCGAGCTGATCATTGCGGCGGTCGTGCTGGCGATTACGGCGGTGCTGGTGAGCTTGCCGTCGCCGAAGCTGCCGGGGTGAACGGCTCGACTACTTCCGCGCCAGTCCCGCCAGAAACTCGCGCATGGCGCGCTCGACCTGCGCTTCGTTCGACATGAAGATGTAGTGGTTGCCTCCGTGCAGCTCCAGCACCTTCCCGTTTTCGATCTGATGACGGAACTGATCGCGGCCAGCCTGCTCCCAGGTACGGAGGTGGGCGGCCAGCGTGTCGCTCAGCGCCTGCGCCGAATCGCTCAATGAGCTCTGCCACGGAATCATCAGCGACGCGGAGTCGATGATCGCATAGATGGCCAGCGCCGGCGCGCGGATCTTCCGGTAATCGGGATGGGCCGCCTGATGGATCACCATCATCATGATCGAGTCGGGCGTGACGTCGCGAAGGACTCGTCCGTCAGGAGCGAAAACGGTGTTGGCGCGAACATCGGCCTCGGTGATCGGCACGCCGCGGAGCAGCCGGGTTCGGGCGGTCCAGGCGGTGGGAGATGCCGAATCCGCGGCGCTGACCGGCGGCGGCTCGGGCGGCGGGTAGCGCACCGTCATCGTGTCGATTCCGGTGTGGTCGTACGCGGCATCGAGGTAGATCAGTCCGGCGGTGCGATCGGGATACTTGAGCGCGAAGCCGGTCAGCTCGTCTCCCGCGATCGAATGGCCCACCAGCACTACCCGATCGAGGCCCAGACTGTCGAGAACCGCCTTGAGATCGGCCACCCGGGTGTCATTGTCGTAGCCGGTGGCCGGCTGCGACGACGCGCCATATCCGCGGCGGGTCATGCCGACCACGTGAAACGAATCGGCAAAGCGGGGAGCGAAGTCGTCGAATTCGTGCCCGGTGTCGCCCAGTCCTGAGAGAAATACGAGCGGGGTTCCCCGTCCGTCCCAGTCGAGCACCTCGAGCTGCACCCCCGGACTTACCGTCACCATCGATACCCGATGGGGCGACAGGTCGTGCCACTCGGCGGCGCCGCTGGAATCGGCCAGTACGGTGTTGGCGGAATCCTTCCCGCTGCAGCCGGCCAGCGCCACGAGCAAGAGCCCGGCCGCCAGCGCGGCCCGCGTTCCAGTCACAGAGTTTTCTCCAATCCGCGCCAGCGGCTGATCAGCGTCCCCACCATCACGACCAGATTGGCCAGGGCGAACCCCGACCCTGCCACGATGAGCCCGAGCGCGGTGCGCCGCAGAATGCTCAGCCGATGCACCCCGATTCCCACCAGCGCCGCCTTGGCCGTAAGCAGTACCGCCGAGAGCGAGAAGAGCAGGAGCTGGAGGAGCAGGAGGGGCCGGAGACCCTGGCCGGCGTAGAGCCAATAGAGGGCGGCTGCCACCAGCAGCCAGGCGAGAATGCCGGTTCGGGTGGTTTCTCCCAACGGCAGATTGCGGAGCAGCAGTACTACGAGGAGGGCAAGAGCCAGGAGGGACGTCAAGAGCCGCACACTGGCGGCCTTGAGCTCGCCCGGGGAGGCGTCCTCCGCGGTGTGCAGTGCTGGTCCGCTGAGACGGGTCACGCCACCGACCGGCTGATCGCCCAGACCATGGCAAGTGCCACCAGCGCCACGGCAATCAACACCCCCCACCCGGTGGCGCGCTGCCGGGCAGTGGGCTCCTTCCGCTTCTTGCTCATGAGCTCTTCCTGGAAAAGTCCAATCTGGAACCTGCTAATTCTGCCGAGTTCGTCAAGTCGGCCGGGTTTGTTGCCTGGGTCACGGCGGGGGAGACGGGGCGGGGGGAAGTTGAGGGGCGGGGAGCGGGTCGTGAGTCGTGGGACGTGGGACGTGAGTCGTGGGACGTGGGACGTGGGTCGTGGGATACCGGGCGGGACGGGGCGTTGGGCGTGGTGGGGGCGGGCAGGCGGACGGACTGAGATCGGGAGGTGGGCGATGCGGTGGGCTCGGATCGTAGCAGCGATTGCGGGGACGGCATTGGTCGCGGCGCCGGTGGCCGCCCAGACCAATCTTTCGATTGGCGTTGCGCCGTATGTGGGCTACATGCACCTGGGCGACCTCCTTTCCGGGCCGCTCGGCACCTCGCTCGGCGGGATCAACGACTTCGTCTTTGGCGGCCGCGCCGACCTGGTGATCACCCCGAATATCTCAGTGGTGGGGAACGTCGGGTACGTATCCGGCGACATGAAATTCGGCATTCCGCTGGTGGGCAACATCACCGTTGGCGACCGATCCGCCCTGATGTACGACCTCGGCCTCCGCTATCAGGCGCCGCTGGGAACCGGCCGGCTGGTTCCGTTTGTCGAAGCGGGCGTTGGTGCCATGCGGCAGAAGGTGGCCACCGGACCGATCAGCGTCACCGCCACCGATCTGGCCTGGCATGCAGGCATCGGTGCGTCAGTTGAGCTGGCGCCGGAAGCGGCGCTGCAGCTCAGCGCCACCGACTACATCGGAAAATTCAACCCAGGCGACTCGGCCGGCCTCGACCTGAGCACCGACACGATTCACAACTTTGCGGTAGTGGTGGGAATCCGGCTGGGGCTCGGCCTGTAGACCGAATGCCCGCGGGCTAGAACCGCTGCTCCATTCCGCGAATCACCCGGTACGTGTCGCGGGCGATCAGCTTTTCCTCGTCGGTGGGAATGACCCACAGCTCCGGGCGGCCTCCTTCGGTGCTGATCCGTCCTTCACGGCCGTGCACCAGCTCGGCGTTTCGGGCCGGGTCAACCTTGACACCGAGCCAGTTCAGTCCGTCGGCGATGTGGGCTCGGATGGCTGGAGCGTTCTCGCCGATTCCGCCGGCGAAGATGATTGCGTCGGCCCCATCCAGCGCCGCCAGATAGCTCCCGATGTACTTGCGCACCCTGTAACAGAAGATCTCGATCGCGAGTCGAGCCCGGCGATCGGCGTTCTCTTCGGCCTCGGCCAGCAGCTCGCGCATGTCGGGCGTCAGTCCCGAAATCCCCAGCAGACCGGACTGCTTGTTGAGCACGTTCTCGACTTCGTGGAGGGAGAATCCTTCCTTGGCCGCCAGGTAGTCCAGAATCGCCGGGTCGAGGTCGCCCGAGCGCGTTCCCATCACCAGCCCTTCCAGCGGCGTAAAGCCCATGCTGGTATCGATGCTGTCTCCGTCGCGAATGGCGCACGCGCTGCAGCCGTTTCCCAGATGCAGCGTGATGATCCGGTGACCCTCCCGGGGACGCCCGGTGAGCTGCCGCCAACGCCAGGCCACGTATCGGTGACTGGTGCCATGGAAACCGTAGCGCCGCACGCGATAGCGCCGGTAATACTGGTAGGGGATGGCGTAGAGATACGCCGCTTCCGGCAGGGTGTGATGAAAGGCGGTGTCGAACACTGCCACCTGCGGCACTCCGGTGCCGAGCGCCGCGCGCGCCGCGAGAATTCCCTTGAGATTCGGTGGGTTGTGGAGCGGTGCCAGATCGAAATTGTCTTCGATGCCGCGAAGCACAGCGTCATCGATCAGAGTCGACTTGGTGAACCGCTCTCCCCCGTGCACCACCCGATGACCGACACCCTCGATTTGCCCGATGCCTTCGAGCGGCCCCTCGTCCGAGGTGAGCCAGCGAAGCACGCCATCCACCGCGGCGGTGTGATCGCGCAGCGGAGCGGTGCGCTTGGCGGGCTCGTGGCCGTCGAGCTGGAGCGTAAGGATCGCTTCGCCTCCGATCCGCTCGATGGCGCCGCGGGCCAGCGCGCGATCGTTGCCGGCAGCAATTCGGTCGGCGTCGGTGTCGACCAACTGAAACTTGAGAGTGGACGATCCGACGTTGAGCACCAGCAGGTTCATTGGCGCTCCGTCATTCGTGAGCGTCTCCGCCGCGGGGATGGGTGCTCTCCGCGACACCGGGGAGCGCGCCGGTCAACCGGGCCACCCGGCCGCGCGCGCCAACTGCCCACCCGGCGCTCGGACTGGTAAAGCTGGCAGCGTAAAAGGCCGTGCTGTCGATCAGAATCCAGCTCTGTCCATTATCGAGCGAGTAGGCCGAGCCGGATTCGCCGGTGGCAACGAAGGTGCCGCCGGTTGCGGGGACCGTCACCACACCGCTTACCAGGCCCACGGGATGGAACGCTCCCGCGCTCTGCCAGGTGCCGCCGCCGTCGGAGGTAATTGCGATGTTGCGTTCGCCCTGGTGCGGCTTCTGATAATCGCCGCCTACCACCACGCCCTGCTGCGGATTGGCGAAGGCGATTCCAAAGATGCCCGAGGACGGGTTGGAGGCATCCACCGATGTTGCCGCGACAGTCCAGTGCTCACCGCCGTCGCTGCTATGGAAAACCCGCGAGGTGCCGGCGCCGCCGGTGGCAAACCAGGCATCGTTCTGCCCCGCCACCGTAAGACACGTGTTGCTGGCGGCGAACCCGCCCTCGTTGGCCAGTGCGGGCGGGAGTGCGCCGGCCGGGATGTCGTGCCAGGTCTTGCCGCCGTCGCTGGTCTTGAGGATGAGCCAGTGGCCATCGATCGGATCGCTCATGACCAACCCGCGGCGGTTGTCCCAGAATGCCATTGCGTCGAAGAAGGCGCTGGGGCGCGAATCGGTGTGCCGAATCGTCCAGGTACGGCCGCCGTCCTGGGTACGGTAAATCCGGGCCGGCTGTCCCGCGCTCGCGATCACAGCGGTAAGCGAGTCAAAGGCGTGAATCGAGCGGAAGTCGAGCGAGTCTGCACCGGGAACGCTGAGATGCTGCCAGTGGCGGCCGCCGTCGGTGGTACGGAGCACCGTGCCCCGGCTGCCGCCGGCCCACGCAACGTTGGCATTGACGGCGCTTACCGCGCGCAGACTCGCCGTGGTGCCGGCATCGAGGAGTTGCCACTGCTGGGCAGAAACGCCAGCGGGCAGGAACGCCAGCGCGGCGGCGAACAGGAGTGAACGTTGCATCAGCTCGTCTGGTGAGGGAGGTAGCGGCTAACGTAAACGCCGAGGCAGCGATCCATTACCACGTCGAGGCCGGCGGCGGTGAGACGTTCGGCGGCGTCGTGATGGACGATTCCCGTTTGCAGCCAGACTACCGGTGCGCGGAGTTCGGCGGGAAGGGCCAGAATTTCATCGGCGACTTCGGGAATCGCCTCGGAGCGGCGGAACACATCGAAGATGTCGGGCCTGACGGTGAGGTCGGCAACGCCGGCCAGCACCGGCTCGCCGAAGATCCTGGTGCCGCTGAGCGCCGGGTTGATCGGAATGATGCGGTAGCCGCGCTGGCGCAGCATCGCGGGGATACTGTACGCCGCCGCGGGGGCATCGGCGGAACTCTTCATCCCGATGACCGCGATGGTCTTTGCGCCGCGAACGATAGCCGCCAGATCGGTTTCGTCCTCGACGATCC
>DASSTY010000368.1:0-7532 GCA_035707585.1 Gemmatimonadales bacterium | reverse complement strand
GGCCAAGATCGCGATCGATTCGCTCGGGCGGGAAGAAGCCAAGCTGGACGTCGGCGGGGTCCTCGCCGAGCAGGATGCGGGGAAAGGCAGCGAGCCGGCGGCACCACTCTTCGGGAGACTCGAACAGCGCGTCGCGATCGGGCGCATCGTCGCCCTGCCGCCGCGCCACCGCCAGATGGTGCGCCGCTTCGTTCCACGCCCGCACCACCTCGTCCGCATCCGGCCCGGCGCTCTCCTCAATGACGAACGCGTCGGCGGGAAGAAGATCGAGGAGGGTACGGCGAGAGGCGGACAGAGGGACGGACGGACTGACGGACTGAGATGCCGAGGAAACGGCAGCCCGATTCGGTTCGGAGCCACCGTCCGTCTGTCCGTCTGTCCGTCTTACCGCCTTCGTACTAATCGGCAACACCACCACCGCGCCCAGCTCCTCCTGGGAGCGTTGGGTGGTGAGATCAAAAGCGCGGAGCGAGGCGATGTCGTCGCCCCACCATTCGCAGCGGGCCGGCGCCGCCATCCCGAACCCGTACACATCCACAATGCCGCCGCGCACACTGAACTCGGCAACTTCGGTGACGGTGGGAACGCGGCGATAGCCCATCCGCTCCAGCGCCGCCACCACCTGGCCGGGAGGCATCCGCAGGCCCGGTTTGAGCGGCAGGCGCAACGCTTCCAGCGCGGCGGGCACCAGCGTCCGCTCCGCACTCGCGCGCGCGGTGGTCACCAGCAGGCGCACTTCGCCCCGGAGCAGACCGGCGATGGTTTCGACCCGTTCGCCGGCGATTTCGTAATGCGATTCGTCTTCGGCCAGCGCTTCGCGCTGAGGGTAGAGCACCGGCGCGACGTCGCTCAGGTTGCCCAGATCGCTGAGCCAGCGCTCGGCTTCGGCCGGCGTCGGTGTGATCACGACCACGATGCGCTGCGGCTGGCTGCGAACCAGCCAGGACGCCAGCACCGCCCCGCTCGATCCGGCCACGCCGCCGACGCGCACAGTGCCGCCGCGGGCCGGGAGCTGCTCCTGCAGAGCCACCGCACCCGGCGTGCGAGCAAACGAATCGAGCACCATCTCCAGACTCATCGGTTCCTTCTCCAGAAACTGGCCAGCGCCACTTCGGCGAACGCGGCCAGCAGCGCAGCCCAGAGCAGCGGGCCGCGCAAATCACTTCGTGCAGTCGTTGCGAATGCCGCGGCGGCGATTCGATCCTGGTCTACCACTCGCGATCCGGGCCAGAGATGACGCACCGCGTCGTCATCAGCCGGCGCCAGTTCCGATTCGCGCGGATCGAGATTGACGCTCAGCGCCCCGATCGTGTCGGCGCCGCTCAGCAGGTAGTACACCCCCAACTCCGGCGGCCGGTATGCGGCACCGCCTTCCACCGGCCACTGGCGGTCCCCCTCCCGGATCTCCTTGACGGCATCGGGCAGCAGCACCGGCGCGCCCGGCACTCCCTCCAGCAGATCCAGGTCTCCGCGAGCGGTTCGGTTGAGCAGCGCATCCAGAAACGGCACGAACCCGGCGGAGACCGGCAGGCCGGTCCACTCCGGGTCAAGCCGGCTACCGATCAGGATCACGTTTCCGCTGCGGACGATCCAGGGATCGCCTCCAACGGTGGCCAGCACGCCGGTGCGAGAACCGGCCGTGCTGGGCTCCAGCGTCAGGCGCCGCTGCACCTTGACGCGACCCACCAGCCGCCCGCTGTCGGCAACTTCGGGCCGCTCGACCAGATCGCCAAAGCGCCACGTGACACCGCGCGCGGCGAGCCGCCGGTTCAGCGCACCGATCAGTGCCGGATCGCTCGGCGGCATTACCACCGACGCGCCGCCACCCAGCGTGCCCAGCGACACGTCGCTCCCGCGCGCCAGCCGTCCGTTGGCGGTGAGCACCGCCGCCGCCGCGGCGATGTACCGATCGGCGGTATCCCACTGGGCCCGTGCCACCGGCGCAACTCGCACCGCCGCGACCCGCCGATCATCCAGCCGGAACTCGTCGGGCTCGAGTTCGGTGGTGACGACGTGCCACCCGGGAGTGCCGCCATTCACCGCGACAGCCGCGGTGCCGCCGGCGGTGGGCACCGCCTCACGCCGGATGCTTCCCTGGCTGGCTACCGATACCGGCATCGCGGCGGCGGAATCGCCGGTGAGCCGGACGGTAACGCGGCCGCCATCGGTGGACCACGGCTGGAGCCCCAGGCCGATCGCGGCGATGCCGTGGTTGCGCGGTGGCGCTGCGCCGGCCCGGGCCACCACCACCGGCGTGCGGGGCCGGGCTGCCGAGAGCGCGCTTTGCTGCAGGTCGCTCAGGACCACGATCGATCCGGGGCGGCCGCTCTCGCTGATCACCTGATCGGCCGCCGTCACCGCCGCGCCGAGGTCGAGGCGCTGGCCCACCACCGGAAGCGAGTCTACCACGCCGCGAAGCGAAACGGCGTCACCCCGCACCGGAACGCCGTCAGCGGTGATCAGCCAGAGGTGATCATCGGGCGAGGCGTGGTCGAGCACGCGCCGGGCCGCCGACTTGAGCGCCGCGAGTCGCGGCGTGCCCCCCACCATGGTTCCGCTGCTGGCGGAATTGTCGAGCACCAGCGCCAGTGAAGCGGGAGCATGGCCGCCGCCGGCGAATGGTGCGATCGGCCCCGCCGCAGCCAGCACCAGCAGGGCAATCAGCAGAGTCCGAAGCACCAGCAGGAGCCAGTGCTGGAGCCGTAGCCGATGGCGGTGCTCCTGGGTGGTGTCGACCAGATAACGCACCGCCGGGAACGGCACCGTGGGCGGCTGACGGCGCGCCAGCAGGTGAAGCAGCAGCGGAACACCGGCAGCGGCGAGCCCGGCCAGAAGCCAGGGGTGGAGAAAGCCGAACATCCCGAAGTCAGGCCGCGCGCGGTGGAGCGATCACCTCGCGGAGCACCATCCCGAACGGTGTGTCGGTGGTGACGCGATGGTACCTGATGCCGTGCCGGTTGCACGACAGCGACCAATCCGAAACGACCTGCGCCACGGTGCGCTGGTACTCCGCCGCCCAGTCGCGGGGACGGAGAACCACGCCGGCTCGGGTCTCCGGATCTTCGAGACGTACTTCGGTGGTGCCGGCCAGGGTGACTTCGGCGGGATCCATCACATGCAGAACGACCACCTGATGCCCCCGGTGCCGCAGGAACCGGAGCGCCTTGAGCGTAAGCGCACGGTCCAGCAGCAGGTCGGAGACGAACACCACCAGCCCCCGGCGTCTGAGCTGATCCACCACTCGGCGCAGCGCCGGCTCGGCCGCGGTGCCGCTGCCCGGCTCCAGTGCCGCGATCACCTGCAGCAGCTGATACCAGTGGGTGCGGCGAGCCCGCGGTGGGACCACTGCGCGGACTTCGTCGTCGAACGCCAGAAGCCCGGTGGCATCGCGCTGGCGCACCAGGATCAGGCTCAGCGCCGCCAGCAGCCGCCGGACATAATCGAGTTTGGTCAGCACCTCTCCGGGAGCGCCGGTCCACGCCATTGAACGGCTGATGTCGCACACCAGCATGGCCCGGAGATTGGTCTCCTCCTCGAACTGCTTGACATAGAGCCGGTCCTTGCGGCCCCAGAGCTTCCAGTCCACGTAGCGGAGATCGTCGCCCGGCTGGTACATCCTGTGCTGGGCGAATTCGACGGAAAACCCCTGGCGCGGCGATCGGTGGAGGCCGGCGAGGAAGCCCTCTACCAGATCTTCGGTCAGCACTTCCAGCCCGCCGAGGCGGGCGACTTCGTACGGATCGAGGAGATCGAGGCGCGGGTGAGCGGTTGGGCGGTCGGGCTGGTTCATGCCAGCCCGGAAGCTACCCGCGCGGCGAGTCGAAGGCAACGCGGGCACCTTGTCCAAGTGGCCGGACATCCGCGGCGGGCGGGTCCTGGAGCCAAATCCATAACTCTTTCGCCGGGCGCCGGTTGGGTCGGGACCGATCGGTGGCACGGGGCCTGCTGGTGCCAAGCCGGTCTGGCTCCGTTCTCTTCGGAGGTACCATGTATTTCCCGCTCGGGTTAGGGTTGCTGGGGTTGTTGCTGGCTCCCGTTCTGCTCCCCAACTCAGTGCCTGGTCGACATAATCAATCCGTGGTGGCAGCAGCTCCGCTGGATCTCCAGCCGCGGCCGGTCGTGGTCGATACCCCGCCAGTGGGTACGCGCAGCCGCCCGGAAGCGCGCCGGGTCGAGCCGGAGCATCCGGCGGAGACGACTCGTGGCAAGCCGGAACGGCGGGAGCAGCCGCGGGCCCAGCCCCCGGAAACCCGGCGGGCCCAGCCGCGCCCGGAGCCTCGCCCGCGCAGCACCGGCGAACCGGAGCTCCGCCGGCGGCATCCGCCCGGCCGGCCGTGATCATCCCTACGAGGAAAGCGCCATGACCGACTCGCTGGCCGAGTTCGACGCGTTTCGCACCCGGATGAACGAGGCGATTTTCGCCGGCAACAATCTCACGATCAACCGATTTTTCGCGCTGGACGGGCGGTGCTACGAAAACGGCGCCCTCGACAGCCGCACCAAGGAGATGCTGGGCCTGGTGGCGTCGCTGGTGCTCCGCTGCGACGACTGCATCACCTACCACATCATCCGCTGTCACGAAGAAGGCGTCAGCTACCAGGAATTTTTCGAGATCTTTTCGGTGGGACTGGTGGTAGGCGGCAGCATCGTGATTCCCCATCTGCGTCGAGCCGTGGCGCGCCTGGAAGAACTCAACGCCGGCTCAGCAGCACCCCCCAAATGATCAGAGCGGCGCCCAGGGCCTGAATCGGCGCCGGTTGTTCTCCCAGGGCAAACCACGCGATGATCACCGCGAAAATCGGCGTAATGCAGAGATACACTGCCGTTCTGCTGCTGCCGATCACCCGCACGCTGTTATTCCACAGGATGTACGCCAGCACCAGCGACAGCAGCGCCGCGTAGGCAACGCTGCCCCACCCCGCCAGCGTTACCGCTCGCCAATTGGTTCGAAACAGGTCGGGCAGGCCGGCCAGAATCAGTCCCGGCGTGCCGGTAATCATGGTAATCGATGTGACTCTGAGCGGCGACACGCTCTCGGGCACCTTGCGAAGCCCCAGAGTATAGACCGACCAGCAGAGCACCGCGCCGACGGTGATGAGATCGCCGGTGAGCGATCCCGGTACCACGCCGTGGCCCCGCGCTGATACCACGATCACCACCCCAATCGTACCGATCGCGATCCCCCAGATCATCCGGCTGGTAATCCGTTCCAGCCGGAAGATCCCGGCCAGCACCGCTACCACGGTCGGCACGGTCGAGATGATCAACGCGCTGTGGGTGGCGGAGGTAAGGTCCAACCCCAGCATGAAGCAGATCTGGTAGATCGTGTTGCCGAGGACGCCCAGCCAGATCAGCAGCCAGATGGTGCGAGGCGGGAGCGGGGCCGGGCCTTCCCACCAGCGAAGCACCAGCCAAAGGACGATACTGGCGCTGGTAAAACGGATGGCGGTGAAGCCCAGCGGCGGGATTTGCTGGAGGCCCAGTTTGGTGATGCTGAAGTTGGCGCCCCAGAGCAGGCACACCACCAGCATCGCCCAGTCCTGCCGGGTCAGGGCGAACGCGCTTGGCGCGGCAGAACGAGGCATGCGGAAAGGTAATCGCCGGGCCAAGGGGGCAGGCGGGCCGTTATATTCTTGCCATGTCACAGGCCCGAATCCGTAACTTCTGTATTGTTGCACATATCGACCACGGCAAGTCGACGCTGGCGGACCGGCTGATCGAAGCCACCAACGCCGTGGCCAAGCGTCAGATGCGCGAGCAGCTCCTCGACACCATGGAGCTGGAGCGCGAACGTGGCATCACGATCAAGCTCAATGCCGTGCGGATGAGCTATCGCGCGGCGGATGGCCAGGATTACGAGCTGAATCTGATCGACACCCCGGGGCACGTCGACTTCACCTACGAAGTCTCCCGTTCGCTGGCCGCGTGTGAGGGCGCCCTGCTGGTGGTCGATGCCTCGCAGGGCATTCAGGCCCAGACGTTGAGCAATCTGTTTCTGGCGCTCGATGCCGGACTCGAAATCATCCCGGTGCTCAACAAGATCGATCTCCCCGGCGCCGAGCCCGAGCGGCGCGCCCAGGAGATCATCGATCTGATCGGCTCTCGACGCGAAGAAATTCTGGCGGTGTCGGCCAAGGAAGGCACCGGCGTGCCGGAGCTGCTGGAAGCGATCGTGGCGCGGGTGCCGCCGCCGCAGGGAAAAATCGATGCACCGCTCCGGGCGCTGATCTTCGATTCGTATTTCGATCGCTACCGCGGCGCGATTCCCAGCGTGCGCGTGGTGGATGGGGTGCTCCGCCCCGAGATGGAGATCTCCTTCGGCGCCCACCCGGCCGATGTCTATCGCGTGGAGGAAGTGGGCTACCTCCAGTTGGGGCAGCACAAGGCGCCGGAGCTGCGGGCCGGCGAAGTCGGGTATCTGGTGGCCAGTCTCCGCGATGTTCGCGATGCGCGAGTGGGCGACACCATTCTCGACGCCGCCAACCGCGCTGCCGAGCTGCTCCCCGGCTACCGCGAAGTCAAGTCGATGGTGTTCGCCGGCGTCTACCCCACCGATTCCGATCAGTACGAAGGCCTGCGCGACGCGCTCGAGAAGCTGCGCCTCAACGACGCCAGTCTCCAGTTCGAGCCGGAGTCATCCACCGCGCTCGGCTTCGGTTTTCGCTGCGGGTTTCTGGGGCTGCTGCATCTCGACATCGTACAGGAGCGGCTGGAGCGGGAGTTCAATCTCGATCTGATCACCACGGTGCCCACGGTGGAGTATCACGTGTACCGCACCGATGGCACCATGCTGCTGCTGGAAAATCCGACCATGCTGCCCGATCCGTCGGAGATCGATCGGATCGAAGAGCCGTACGTCAAGGCGCGGATCATGGCACCGGCCGAATATATCGGCGGGATCATGAAGCTGGGCCAGGAGCGGCGCGGCGTCTATAACGGCATGCACTACATCGACCCCAGCCGGGTGGAGTTCGACTTCGAGTTTCCGCTGGGGGAGATCGTCCTCGATTTCTACGACCGGCTGAAGTCGATCAGCCGGGGCTACGCCTCACTGGATTACGAGCTGTCCGGCTTCCGCGAATCCGATCTCGTCAAGCTGGATCTGCTGCTCAACGGCGATCAGATCGACGCCTTCAGCGTCATCATCCATCGCGACAAGGCGTACGAATGGGGCCGCAAGGTCGCCGAGAAGCTCAAGGAACTGATTCCGCGGCAGCTGTACGCGGTAGCGATCCAGGCGGCAATCGGCCAGAAGATCATTGCCCGCGAGACGATCTCGGCGTTCCGCAAGGACGTGCTGGCCAAGTGCTACGGTGGCGATATCACCCGCAAGCGGAAGCTGCTGGAAAAGCAGAAAGAGGGCAAGAAACGGATGAAACAGATCGGCGCCGTGGAGATCCCGCAGGAGGCGTTCCTGGCGGTGCTGCAGGTGGATTAGAAGCGAGAAACGGGAAACGGGAAACGGGAAACGGAAATTGCAACCGATGACTCACGACCCACGACCCACGACCCCCGACTCACGACTCACGACC
>DASSTY010000367.1:0-7567 GCA_035707585.1 Gemmatimonadales bacterium | reverse complement strand
ATGACGGACAGACGGACAGACGGACGGACGGACAGACGGACAGGCGGACGGACGGACGGACCGATGACCGCCTCGTGCATCGCCACCCCCCGGCACGGACGACCCGCATCGTGCATCGCAACCCCCGGTAGGGGCGCGCTGCGCGCGCCCCCCATGGGTGCGCATCACCGACGTTCGTTTCGCCACCGGCGGATCGCGCGGGCATGGAGCGGATAATGGGCCCAGGCATCGAGCCGCAGGCGGCGGCGGAACCGGGTTTCCCGGTGGTAAAGTTCCTCCGGGGCGCCGCGAACGTAATCGAGCAGGCGGTCATGCACGGCAGCGTGCTGGCGCAGCACTTCGGCGAGAGATAATCCCCTGCGTGCTTCAGTCATCTGCGCGTTGAAGGCATCGATCCCGCCGTACTTCACCGAATAGCGGGGCGGGCGGCCGCCCTCCTTTATAAGCGGGAGGTGCTTGAGCGCCTCCTCCTCCCACCAGGTCACGTGGGCGATGATGTCGCGCACCGACCAGTTGCCCTGCACGCCAGGTATCAGGAGCTCGTCATCAGTGAGCCCCGCATAGGAGTCCTCGAAGTCGGCCCACGCCGTCTGAAGGCGCGCCAACACCTGAGAGGTTTTCATCCGCGGGCCGCTGCGCCGGCCTCGCGCTCGCGCTCGAGCAGGATCCGTTTCCGTTCGATCCCCCACCGATATCCCGCCAGTCCCCCGTCCCGGCGCACTACTCGATGGCAGGGAACGATGATCGCCACCGGATTGGCGGCGCATGCGCTGGCCACGGCGCGAACCGCGCGCGGCGATCCAAGCCGCCGAGCCAGATCGGTGTAGGTCGTTGTGCATCCGGGCGGGATCCGTCGGAGCAGCTGCCAGACGTTTCGCTGGAACTGGGTCCCCTGCAAGTCCAGCGGAAGCTCGCCATCGCCATCGGCCACGTCCGATTCCACCAGGCGCACCGCCCGCGCCGCGATCGATGGCAGCGCGGCATCGTCGCGCACGATCTCGTACTGAGAGAATCGCCGCGCCAGATCGCTCTCCAGTTCAGCCCGATCCTCGCCGATCAGCAGCGCGCACAGCCCACGTTCGGTGGCGGCGACGAGCACAGTCCCGAGCGATGAGCGGCGGATGGTATAGCGGATTGTCTCCCGCAGTCGAGGTTCCATGGAGATGGATAATAAGCGTGCGCGGCGCCGCGGCTGGCTGTTTTCGGACGGGGATCTGCCGGGCCGCACGGGGTAGTTACCATTGAAGGATGAACCAGCACCGTCACCATGGCGCGGGACATGATCACGCCGGCCACGAACACCACGCCGGCCACGACAAGCATGCTGGCCACTCGGTCGCCATGTTCCGCGATCGGTTCTGGCTCTCGCTGCTGCTCACCATCCCGACGCTGATCTGGGGGCACATGCTCCCGCACGCGCTGGGCTACACTCCGCCGCGAATCCCCGGTTCCGATCTGATTCCTCCGGTGCTCGGCACGGTCGTGTTCGTGTATGGGGGCCGGCCGTTCATTCAGGGTGCCGTTCGCGAACTGCGCGACCGACTGCCCGGCATGATGACGCTGATCGCACTGGCGATCTCTGTGTCGTTCATCTTCAGCGCGGCGGTCACGCTGGGTTATCAAGGAACGCCACTCTGGGAGGAGCTGGCGACGCTGGTCACCATCATGCTGCTGGGGCACTGGATCGAAATGCGGTCGATCAGTCAGGCCCAGGGCGCTCTCGCCGAGCTCTCCAAACTGCTGCCCAACACCGCACTCCGGATTACATCGAGCAACGGACAGGAGCAGATCGAGGAAGTGCCGCTGGCCACGCTCTCGGCTGGCGACCTGGTGCTGATTCGTCCTGGTGCGAGCGTTCCGGCAGATGCGGTGGTGAGGGAGGGTCACAGCAGCATCAACGAATCGATGATCACCGGCGAGTCGCGGCCGATCGAAAAGCACGCCGGCGATCGCGTCATCGCCGGCACCGTGAATGGGTCGGGGTCGCTCAGAGTGGAGGTGACCGGGGCAGGGGAGCGCACCACTCTCGCCGGGATCATGCGACTGGTGGCACAGGCGCAAACATCGCGCTCGCGAGCGCAGGCGTTGGCCGATCGTGCGGCGTTCTGGCTCACCATCGTGGCGCTAGCCGCGGGGGTGATCACGCTGGTGGCCTGGCTCGCTGCCCGGGCTGATACCGCTTACGCCGTCGAGCGCCTGGTCACCGTGCTGGTCATCGCGTGCCCGCACGCACTGGGTCTGGCGATTCCGCTGGTGATCGCGATCTCGACTACGCTCGGCGCGCGCAATGGTCTTCTGGTGCGCGACCGCCGCGGACTGGAAGAGGCGCGGCTGCTCGACGCGGTCGTCTTCGATAAGACCGGCACGCTCACACTCGGCGAGCATCGAGTGGTGGGGATCCGCACTGGCGAGGGAATCACCGAGGGAGAGGCGCTGCGCCTCGCCGCGGCGGTCGAGCGTGATGCCGAGCATCCGATCGCCCGCGCGATCGTTACCGGCGCCGCGGAGCGGAGCATCGACGTGCCGCATGCCGCCGATTTCGAAGCGATCGCGGGTCACGGCGTGCGTGCGACTGCGGATGGCCGGATATTGGAGGTGGGCGGGCCCAATCTGCTGCAGCGCGACCGAACCAGAGTGCCCGCAACTCTGGATGAATTCGCGGCGGCTGCCGCCGAGCGGGGGCAGGGCGTCGTCTATCTGATCGAGAATGGAAACTCGCTTGCGGCCTTTGCCGTGGCCGATGCAGTGCGCCCGGAATCGGCTGAGGCTGTTCGGGCGCTCCACGACCAGGGAATCGAAGTTGTGATGTTGAGCGGCGACGCCAAAGCAGTGGCCGATGCGGTAGCCCGCGAACTGGGAATCGACACGGTCTACTCGGAAGTACTCCCTGAGGACAAAGTCGAGAAGATTCGCGAGCTGCAGGCGCACGGCAAGCGGGTCGCCATGGTGGGCGATGGAGTGAACGATGCGCCGGCGCTGGTCACCGCCGATGTCGGCATTGCGATCGGCGCCGGAACCGATGTGGCGGTGGAAGCGGGCGACGTGGTGCTGGTCCGGAGCGACCCCCGGGACGTGCCGCGGATCGTGACGCTGTCACGCGCCAGCTATCGGAAGATGATCCAGAATCTCTGGTGGGCGGCCGGCTATAACATTGTGGCTATTCCGCTGGCGGCGGGGGTGCTGGCCTCGAGAGGGATCGTGTTGTCGCCGGCCGTGGGCGCGATTCTGATGTCGCTGAGCACGGTGATCGTGGCGGTGAACGCGCAGCTGTTGAGGAGGGCGAGGGTGGGGCGGTGAGGCGGGAAGCGAGAAGCGGGAAGCGGGAAGCGAGAAGCGAGAAGCGAGAAGCGAGAAGCGAGAAGCGGGTCGTGGGTCGTGGGACGTGGGTCGTGAGAAGCGCGAACGGAGAAACGGGAAGCCGGAGATGGGAGGTGCGAGACGGGGAGCGATGATAAGTGGGCCCGGCGCGATTCGAACGCGCGACCTCTTGCTCCGGAGGCAAGCGCTCTATCCAACTGAGCTACGGACCCTCTTCTCCTTCTTCCTGCGGGGCAGAAAACTCGCCTGATTGGCCGCTTTCCGCAACCGCCGGAGTCGCGGCCCAGCCGGCCGGTTCAGCGGCCCCAGGCGCCCAGATCGGCCGCCCGTCGATTCCCTCCGGGACCGGCTCCCCCAGCCAGTTGAGCATGGCCGGAAAGAGATCCACGGTCCGGAGGCGCTCCGCCGGGACGGGACGATTGCTCCAGAGCGGCGTCATCATGTGGCTCCGCACCAGACTGCCATGCCCGGACCGATGTTCCGGAATCTCGAACCGCTGCCGAAAATCGTACCCCTCCCGCGCGATCACTACCAGATCTCCGGTGCGGCTGGCCCGGAACTGGTCGAGCAGTTGGGCCGCGGCATCGGGAAATTCATGTTCCCAGGTGCCCTCCAGCCACTCGGCGTCGCCGCCCAGCGCCATCCCGTCGAGACCCAGTGGATCGCCGGTGATCGGCCGATAAGACAAGCACTCACCCACCCGCCAGATCTCGGCCTCCCCTGCCTGGCTCGCTACCCGGACGCTCCCATCCTCCTCCTCGGCGGCGACCAGCGCCACCGCGGGCTCGTTCAGCAGCGCTTCGATCAGATCCCGGTCGCTGCCGAACGCGTCCGGCCGGCGGAGCCGGGCCAGCGGCCAGCGACGCGAGCGTGATTCCGCCGGGCGAGCATAGACCATCGCCGAGCCGTTTCCCGCCACCATCACCGCCGCGCGGGGACTCCGGGTCCAGATCACCGGATGCGACATGGTCGGGATGCCCTGCCGCCGGAACCAGTCACCCAGATCGAGATGAGTATGCACTGGCGCCGCGCCATGGTCGCTCACCACCAGCAGCAGCGTGTCGTCCAGTTCTCCGCGATGCTTCAGCTGATCCAGCACCTGGCCGATGGTGCGATCTACCTCGTGCAAGGCCCGCAGCACCCGGGGACCAGCCGGGTCGCTCTGGTGGGTGTACCCATCAACCGCGGGAAACTGCGCAAAGATGAATCGCCGGTCGCGGCCGACTTCGCGCAGCAGATGCCGGCTGACGGCGCGATCGGACGGCTGATGCCATTCGGTGTAATGCGCCACCGCGCCCCAGAATCGCCGCGCCCCCTGGGCCGGGTCGCGATCGGGTGTAAGGCCTCGGCTGATCATCGTGAAGATGGCCGAGCTCTCAGGTATCAGCTCGAAGATGGTACGAACGTCATCAGCGATGTCGCTGTCCAGCCGACCCGCCTGGTAGCCGCAGTAGCTCCGCACTGCGTCGCGCTCGCGCCACCAGCGGCCGTGATACCGAGTGCGATCGAGCCAACGGATCGATGGGATGTTGCAGCGGCCGGGGGTACAGCCGGTGAGGAACGGCAGATACGCGACGCTGGTGGTAGATGGAAAAGCGGTAACGGCGCGGGTGATGCCGCCAGTGGCAACCAGTCGCGACAGCTGGGGGAGCCGGCCCGCGTTCAGTTCGGCTTCTGCGACGTCGGGGCGCAAGCCGTCCACCAGCAGGAGGATGCACCGCCTCATTGTTCGGCTTCGGTGGCGCCGACCGCGAGCGGTGCAGCGCCCGCGACCACGGCGGGTTCACCCTCCTCATAGCGATTCATCTTGCGAGCACCGCGAACCGCCAACGCCAGAATGATCAGGCTCACGATCACGATGGCCATCGGCGGAATCGGAATCACCCATCCGATCAGCGCCAGCCATGTGTAGCGCCCGCCCCGCCCGATGATGACCGAAAGCTGGTACTTCCACATTGGGTAGCGGGCCAGCGTGGCCAGGATTCGCATCGGATAGTGCGGCACGATCGGCAGGATGCAGGTGCCCACCAGACTCCAGAACGGCGCCTTTTCGTACCAGCGAAGCGACCAGCGGGTGATCGGATGCCGGCGGAATCCGCGGGTGCCGTCGCGCGCCAGGATCCGGGCCAGCAGCTCCATGTTCCACGCTTCGATAATGACCGTGCCGATGACGCCGACCACCACGGTGATCCAGATGGGGTAGTGCGCGCCGAGATAGATGACCGCACCGTCGTAGGGGAGCGGCGCCAGCGAGTTGCCCAGAAAGGTGAATGGAAGGAAAGTCGCCAGCTTCGCGTTCTGCGGCCAGACCCACGCGGCCGCCAGCGCGAAGAGCGAAAGGACTACCATCACGGCTGGGAGAACCCATCGTGGCCGGTCCGGAACAACTGGCCTGGGATCGGTCTCCAGGGGGCTGGAATCCATGCTCAATCATAACCGCCGGGGGTAAGCGGCAGAAAGTCCAGCCGGTGGAAAGGCCGGGCGGTAACCGGTCTTCAAGTTCTCTTGTCATCGGGTTCAGAAAATCCTCATGTAACGGCGCCTAGGTTGAAGCGCACTCAAACCCATGAGGAGATCTGAGATGCCCACCTCGCGTCGGGACTTTCTTCGGAAGGGCACCCTTGCTGCGGCGGCACTCCCCGCAGTTGGATTGCTGGCGGCCTGCAGCGATTCCAGAGCGGCGGCCCAACCGCCAGCGGCCTCTCCCGCTCCGCCACCTCCGGTTAAGACCGCGCGCGAAAAGGCGGAAGAGATGGATGCGATGCACGAAGAGCGGATGAAGGCCTTTCCCGCCCAGACTCGCGGGAAGGGGAATCAGCCGCTGGTGCCACGACTCGAAAGCGGCGTCAAGGTTTTCGACCTCACGGCCGAGGAGATTCAGTGGGAAGTCGAGCCGGGGCGGATGGTGGCGGCCTGGGCGTATAACGGGCAGGTTCCCGGGCCGATGATCCGGGTGCGCGAAGGCGAGCGGGTGCGCATCCGTTTGACCAACCACCTCAAACAGTCAACTTCGATCCACTTCCACGGGCTGGAAGTGCCTAACGACCAGGACGGCGTTACCTACATCACCCAGAAGCCGATCAAACCGGGCGACACCTACGTCTACCAATTCACCGTGCCGAATTCCGGCTCGCACATGTACCACTCCCATCACAATTCCACGACCCAGGTGAGTCTTGGCCTGCTGGGCGCGTTCATCGTTGATCCGCGCAACTCCAGCACTGAGCCCCGAGCCGATCTGGATCATACGCTCATCCTCAACGACGGTCCCCATGGGTTTACCCTGAACGGCAAGAGCTTCCCCGCCACGGAACCGATCACGATGAAGTTGGGGCAGACCCTGCGGCTTCGTTTCATGAACGAGGGGATGATGATCCACCCGATGCATCTGCACGGTGCTCACATGACGGTCATTGCCAAGGATGGCTGGCCCCAGCCGGCGCCGTGGAAGTGCGACACGCTGAACGTGGCGCCGGGCGAGCGGTGGGATGTGCTGGTCAAGCCGCGCAATCCGGGAACGTGGGCATTCCACTGCCACATTCTGCCCCATGCCGAGTCGGAGCACGGGATGTTCGGAATGGTGACGGCTCTGATCGTCGAGAGTTGAGGCGACTTACGCCTGGCCGCTCAGCAGCCCGTACAGCAGGATGACCAGCACGATCAGGGTGACCACGATGTAGAGCCGGTCGCGCTGGATGATATAGGCGCCCAGGGTAAAGGCGACGCGCGCGGTGGGGGTCAGAATCAGCAGAACCAGCCCAAGCTGGACGATGGCCTGGCTGTTGAAGTGAGCGGCGGCGGTGACGATTCCAGTGAGACTCCGCAGCTCCGCCGGGGCGCCTCGGAAAACATGAAATTCAGCGGGGTGACTGCCGGTGTGAATCAGCAGAGCGACCGCTCCGAGCAGTACCACAATCGTCGCAATCAGCACGCCGAGCTGGAGCAGACGGCCGATCAGCTGGTCCAGCTCAGGCTCCTGCAAGTCGCGGAGTTTCATAGCACCCCCTGCAGGCCGCGGTAGAGCATTTCGAACGCCATTACGACGACGACGGCGGTAAAGATCTGGCGCAGCAGTCTGGTGCGCGCCCCGGCGAGCAGCCGCGCGCCGGTGAGCGCGCCGCCCAAAACGCCCAGCATCACCGGGAAGGCGAGTGCCGGTTCGATGTAACCGCGATGGAGGTAGACCCCCGCGCTGGCCGCGGCGGTAACGCCGATCATGAAGTTGCTGGTGGTGGTGGACACCTTGAAC
>DASSTY010000366.1:0-3523 GCA_035707585.1 Gemmatimonadales bacterium | reverse complement strand
TTCGCGTCTGCCCAGCTCGAGCGCCAGACGCCCCACGAACCAGAGAGAGTACTGGCCGTTCTCGCCTTCGGCGCGGAGGCCATCCTCATACGCTCGCAGCGCCTCCGCCTTCCGCCCGCGCAGCATGAGTGCATAGCCCTCGGAGGCACGGACGGTCGCGAGCCAGAGTCTCGCGCCTGCGCTGTCCCCGTCGGCCAGCGACCGCGATATCCTGGCATGCATTCGCGCCACCAGTGCAGCGTTCTCTTTCCAGTCGCCGAACCTGGCTGCATAGTCGGCGGCGCAGCTGATCACCGAATCGGCCAGCGGGTTGGGGCCGGTCCCGGCAACCGCACGGCCTCGCTGCAGCGCGTGCAGCGGTACCGGCAGCCCTCTCGCCTCGTAGTAGAGCGGCCCGCAGCTCCGGAGCAGTGCCGGCAGGGTCGAGTCGGCCAGGACCGTCAGCGCCTCGTGCAGGTGCCCATCCACCAGGGCAAGATTGAACAGCCGCCGATAGTTGGTTCTGGCTTTCCCGGATCTATCCAGCCGTGTCATGAGAATCGGCAGTGCCGCGCGGCGGGCCTCGGCGAACCGGGGGTGCTCCATCAGCCGGTACACGTCCGTCGCGGTTCGGCTGTCCAGTCCGCCGATCGCGGCTCCTGCGCTGTCGCGCGCGGCACTGTCGCCAAAGGCAAGCGCGAAAGCGATCGGCCCGCTGTGGCTCCGGAGCTCGTCGGGCGCCAGTCGCTGGTACAGCGCCAGCTCCTGGACGATGCGTCCACTGTCGCCCCACCGGGTGAATGCGAGATCGAGGAGATGCGCCCGGTACGGCGCCATCATCGGCTGGAGTTCTACCGACTTCCGGAAGGCGTATTCGGCCAGATCCGGGTCCAGCATGCCGGCAGCGTCGTGAAAGTAGACCTCGCCCAGTTCATACCACGCATCCGCCGCATCGGGATAGGTGCGGACTACCTGGCGGATGGTGGCGAGCGCGTTGGGGTCGTGGATATATCGGGCCCACCGCATCTGCACCTTGATCCGCTCCCGCTGGGGGAGCCGCGCCGCCAGCCGGCGCGCCTGCCGGAGATTTCGCTCGAACGGTCCGTACGTGTACCAGGCGTACGCATCGGCCAGGCCCAGGTAGGCCAGCGCGAACAGCGAGTCGGCCTGGACGGCACTCTCCCACGCCGCCGCTGCCGCGGTGAATTCGGACCGGCGGTAGTGCTCCTCGCCATCGAGGTACGCCTTCAGTGCGGTGAGCGATGATGTGGTGATCGCTGCCAGGTTCACGGTCGGGACGTGGCTCGGATCGGTCGCGAAGATCAGTCCGAGAGTCTGCACCCCCAGGCGGTCGATCAGCGGCAGCAGTGAATCCGCCGGCCCATCGACCTGCACCGATCCCACGCTCCGCGCGTTCACCGCGTCGTACACGGTCGCCGAGAGCCGGATGCGCGAGCTGGCGCCGATCACCGATCCCAGCAGGGCGTAGCGCGCATGAGTGCGGCGGGCGACCGCGAGCGAACGTGTGAGATCGGCGGTGCTGCTGCTGCCCATCTCCTGACGCCAGGTGGCGAGCAGCGTACGACTGTCCACGGTGCGAATGCCGGCAGCGCCGTCGATCCCCATCGAGAGAAGATCCACCATTCCCTCGCGCCACACCTCGAGACCGGCGCTGCGCACCGTGAACGGCAGCACCGCGATGGTCGTTGCGTCGGCGGCCGGAAGCGCCGCGGCCGCACCACCCGGTTTACGGCTCACGCCAACGACGATGATCGTTAGCGCGGCCGCCAGTCCGATCCCGCTCAGCGCAAGAACCCGCGCCCGTTTCCCGATCCATCTCCGTACGACGGTGACCGGCCCGGCCGATCGGGTTTGTGCCAGGTCGTCGATCAGCTCCAGCGCGCTGGGATAGCGTTCGCCCGGCTCTTTGCGCAGCAGCCGCGCCACGATGGCGGACAGCTCCGGCTCGGAATCCTGCACCATCTTCGGCAGCGGTGGCGATGGCTCGTGCAGGATCGCCTGGACCACGGCCCGGTCGTTCCCACCGCGAAACGGACGGATGCCGGAGAGCATTTCGTACAGCACGACACCGACGCTCCAGAGATCGCTCAGATGATCTACCGGATCGCCGCGGGTCTGCTCCGGCGACATGTAGGCCACCGTGCCGGGAGTCGCTCCGGGGCCGGTGATGCTGACGTCGGCGACCTTGGCGAGGCCGAAGTCCAGCAGCCGCACGGTGCCGTCGGGGCACAGCATGATGTTCCCGGGCTTCACGTCGCGATGGACGATTCCGCGGGTGTGCGCGGCGCTGAGCCCGCGCGCGAGCTGAATCGTGATGTCCGCTGCCTCGGCCGCCGTGAGCGGTCCGCGGGCGATACGCTCCTTGAGCGTCTCCCCGTCGTAGCACGCCATCGCGATGAAGGGGCGGCCATCGGCCAGGTCTCCGATTTCGTGGATGCTGCAGACGTTGGGGTGCTCCAGCGCCGCCGCCGCCCGCGCCTCGACCAGGAATCGGTCCCGCGCTTCCGGGTTGGAACTCAGGTACAAGGGGAGCAGCTTGAGCGCCACTTCTCGATCCAGCCGGCTGTCGTGCGCCCGGTAAACCGTTCCCATTCCTCCAGCGCCGAGTATCCCCGTCAATTGGTACTGCCCGATCGAGTGACCCACTGCCGGCGACACGATGGCTTGCGACAGGTTGGCAAAGAACGTCTCGGCAGAGGTGGTGTGCGCCAGCAGCGAGTTCAATTCGCGTTCGGCCGAATCATCGCCGGCGCAGGCCTCCGCCACGAATTTCGCCCGGGCGTCAGGACTGAGCGCGCGGGCGGATTCGTAGAGCGCTTCCAGCCGGTCAGTACCGGTAGGGTCGGAGGTTTCGCGCTCGCTCACGCCTTCTCCTCGGGCGCTTCGGTCAGGTCGCGGTAGAGCCAGGCCTGCGCCATGTCCCAGCCGCGCTTTACCGTGGCAGTCGAGACGCCGAGCGCTTCGGCCGTGTCCTGGATCGACATGCCGCCGAAGAACCGGCATTCGACGATCCGCATCTGCCGCCGGTTGACTCGCTCGAGGCGGCGCAGGGAGTCGTCGAGCGCGATCAGGATGTCATCGCGAGCTTCGGTGGTGGGTTCGCTGCCGTGGAGGGCGGCCTCGATTTCGTGCAGCGGGACGTGCGGCTGGTTTCCGCCGCGCTTGGCGGCGGATTTCCGCTTGGCGTAATCGATCAGGATCTGCCGCATGGCCGTCGACGCGACACTCAGGAAATGGGCCCGGTTCTGCCAGGCGGGGGAGGACTGCCCCGCCAGCCGGATATACGCCTCGTGCACCAGCGCAGTGGTGTTGAGCGTCTCGGCATCGTACCAGCCGCGGCGCTGGTACTGGGCGAGCCGGCGCAGCTCGTCGTAAACCAGCGGGAGGAGCTGGTCAAACGCCGAGCGGTTGCCTGCTTCGAGTTCCCGCAGCAGATCGCTGACGGTCGAAGATGACGCGGAGTCGGGCATCGGTTGCCATAGGTCGGAGTGGCCAGCTTCCGCCCTATAATACCGCCGAAGTC
>DASSTY010000365.1:0-3137 GCA_035707585.1 Gemmatimonadales bacterium | reverse complement strand
GGGACCGAGTCGCACGCCGGAATGGCGAGCCTTGGTGTCTACCGCCCAAGCACATAGCGGCATCAGGCAGGAGGCGGGAAGCAAGAACCGGCCGTTGGCTCAGGGGCTCAATCACTCTGTCGCCCAGCACGTACGCACTGCACGTGAATTCAGCGACTGAACGGCTAAGCTCGCCAAGTACCCAAGCCTCTCCACAAGCGCCCTGGGCGCCTCGTCCAAGCCGAGTGGCGGCTGTCAGCCGCCGAAAGAGAGCGCGAATCGAGCGTGAAACGCGGATTGAGCGCGTGCAGCATCGCGGGCACGGCGCTTCGCCTCTGCCGGCGGGGCACGCACCTCGCTTTCTCACGTCCCGCGGCTCATAGCCGCGGCTCGGCTTGGACGAAGCCCCTGAGGGGGCTTAGTACTGCGTCATTTCCAACGACCGGCCCTGCCCCCCCGTCACTCCACCGCCGGCACCAACTCCCCCAACTCCGCCCCCTCGAAGAACCGCACCACCGACCCCGGCAGCACACAGGCGCCTGCGCTCGCCAGCTCGCCGACTCCCAGCGTCGCCGAGTTTTCCTCCGCAAATGGCACAGCCAGATCGATCGTGCCGCAACTGCTCTCCGGCTGCGGCGTCAGCTCCAGCGTGAGCCCGGCATCGGTTTCAACTCCTGCGAAGTAACCGTACTCATCACCAACCGAGGTCGAATAATTCAGCCGCCAGCGCCCCCGCACCGAATCGGTCACCTGATCGATCCACAGCGCCAGCCGGACATACTCGCCATCCACTCCCTGGGTCGAGGGTACCCGGATCGAACCGCACATCGCCGCCCCGCTGCCGAACTGCGCCTCGGGCAGCCGATACGAGAGCGTCACGTCGGGGAGCACCAGCGGCTCACCGGAGCTCAGGGCGACATTCTCCCGCCGCAGATCGGTGATGGTCTCACGCCCGCAGTCGGACTGGGTGACCCGAACCCTTACGCTGTCCACCATCGAGCCTGAAAAGGGGCCGAGCTGTGCCACGTATTCTCCCGCAGAGTCGGTCTCCATCCGAACGCTGTCGGTGCCGCCGGTCTGGAGCGCGCCCCATGCCTGAATCGTGACCGGCAGCCGTGGGTCGGGCGGCTGGCCCTCTTCAGAAACCACCCCCTGCACCGCCACACTTCCCTGATCCGGTTCAATCGGAGGAGTCTCGGGATTGTCGCAGCCCAGCACCAGCAGCGCGACGCAGGCGGCACCGAGCGTTACGACTCTCAGTTGGGAGTAATGAGCCATCAGTGCGTCCTTCGAAGTATCGGCTCCGCCACGCCTATGGACTGACCCGAAGGCCGAGCGTGATCGGAATAAACGTCCCCGTGGCGTCGGTCGAAGGCGAACCGAGCAGCGTTGCCATTCGCGCTTCGGCAAAGGCGCAGACACGGCGTCCCATCTGAAACAGAACGCCCCCTCCCAGATCGAGCGCTCCCGGACTGTCGCTCCACGAAAGCGCCACGCCGCCTCCCAGCAGCGCGTATGGAATAACCTGGTGGCCGCGATCAGCGAACTGCCAGGTCAAATCGCCGGTGAACCAGAATCGGCTCAGCTGATCGGCTCCCGCGATCCTGATGCCGGGGCCGCCGTTCGCCTGGTAGCCGATCGCTCCCATGATGGTGCTGCTTCCGAGACGACCACCGGTACTGGCGATCGGGCCGAATCCCCCGGCGGCGTACCAGCTCTGCGCGGTGGCGGCAGCGGTGATCAGGACGGAGCAGGCAAGCACCAGCAACACTCCGCGGAACCGCAGGGACCGCATCGACATGGGCCCGCCCGTTCGGTGAGGGATTGCTAATCTGCACCGCGGTACTGGTGCCCGCCAGTACCTCAGAGAATCTCCGCCAGCCGGCGCACCCCTTCCCGAATATCGGCCTCTCGCATCCGGGAATAGCCGAGCATCAGCCCGGGACGGGGTGACTTTCTCAGGTAATAGGGCGACACCGGATAGACTCCGACCCCGCGCGCCGCCGCCGCCGCGACGACGGCCGCGTCGCTCACCCGTTGGCGTGGCCAGAGTGCGATGTGAGCGCCGGCCCCGGCCCCGGTCATCGTCACCCGATCCCCCAGCCGGCGCTCCACCGCGTCGAGCAGCGCCGCTCGATTCACCGCATTCCGCCGGCGCACCCGCCGCAGATGCCGTTCGTACATCCCGCTGGCGATGAATTCCGCCAGCGTCTCCTGCTCCAGCGTCGGCGTGTGCCGGTCGCAGAGCCACTTGGCGGCGACGAATGTCTCCACCAGCGACTTTGGCACCACCAGATATCCGATCCGGAGCGCCGAGAAGACGGTACGCGAAAAGGTGCCGATATAGATGACTCGGCCCTCGGAGTCGAGCCCCTGGAGCGATTCGAGCGGCTCGCCCTGATAGCGGAACTCGCCGTCGTAGTCGTCCTCGACGATCATGGCATTACGGCGGCGGGCCCACTGGAGCATTGCCTGCCGGCGCGCGAGTGAGAGAATGACTCCGGTGGGAAACTGATGCGACGGTGTGACGAATGCGGCACGGGCGTCATCCGGCAGGCGGGCCGGATCGAGACCGTCCCCATCGACCCTGGTGGGACAGAGCCGCGCGCCGGCGGCCCGCAGCACCGCGCGGGCACCCTGATAACTCGGCTCTTCCACCGCTACTCGATCGCCCGGTTCGATCAGGACCCGGCCGACCAGATCGAGTGCCTGCTGTGAGCCGCTCACTACCACCACCTGCGACGGTTCGCACACCACCCCGCGAGAGCGCCGGAGATGCGAGGCGATGGCCTCTCTCAGCGCGTCGCTCCCCGCTGCAGGGCCGTAGTCGAGCTCGCGGATCGGAGTGCGCCGGGCGTGCCGATGCAGCAGCCGCTGCCAGTGCTGAAACGGGAAGCAGTCCACGTCGCTCCGCCCGTAGGCAAAATCGTACGGCAGCGCGCGGGCGCGGGGCCCCGGGAAGTCCATCGTAGAGCCGGCGCCCGCCGCGAACCGGCCGAATCGCGAGAGCCTCGGCGTCACCGATCGGCGGCTCCCCGCCGGCGCGGCCGACAACCCCGCCGCGACGTAGGTGCCGGAGCCGACCCGCCCGGTGACGAAACCTTCTGCCAGGAGCCGCTCATAGGCACCGACCACCACCGTTCGGGAAACGCCGAGCT
>DASSTY010000364.1:0-9243 GCA_035707585.1 Gemmatimonadales bacterium | reverse complement strand
CAAACGGCTCAAGGAAGCAACCACGGTGGCGGTGTGCGACACCGATCTTCCCAAGGCTCGTGCCATCGCCGACCGGTTCGGGGTAAAGGACGCGTTCGACGACATCGAAGAGCTGCTGCGCTACGCCGAGCTCGATGCGCTGGTGGTCTGCACCCCCAACCACCTGCACGAAGGGCACATCCTGGCGGGGCTCTCCGCCGGACTGCACGTATTGGTCGAAAAGCCGCTCGTCACCAGCAGCGCCAGCGTGCAGCGGATCATCAAGGCCGCCGACAAGGCCCATCGGATCGTAATGGTCGGCGTTAATCATCGCTACCGCCCCGACGTCCAGATCGTCCGCAGCTTCGTCCAGAGCGGGGAACTCGGTGCCATCGAAAGCGTGCGTGGCAGTTGGCACGTATCGCGGCCGGGGCGCTCCCACCTCGGCTGGCGCCAGCGACGCGAACTCTCGGGCGGCGGCGCCATGCTGGATCTGGGGCTCACCCTGCTGGATCTGTCGCTCTGGCTGGCGGGAAACCCTGCGCCGGTGCGGGTCAGCGCTTCGCTGGCCGGACTCACTCGCGATCGGGTCGAGGAGTCGGGCAGCGCGTATGTAGTCTGCGAGGGCGACACGTCGGTCTTTCTGGATGTGACCTGGCACCAGATCGGCGAAGGCGAACGGTTCGGCGTCGGGCTGCGGGGCAGCCGCGGCACCGCCGGCATCAATCCGCTGCGGGTCTGGAAAGAAATGCACGGGATGCCGATGGACGTGTCTCCCACCTTGTCGGGCAGCCGGGAGAATGCGTTCACCGCATCGTACCGTGCCGAGTGGGCCCACTTCCTCGCGGTGGTGGGAGGCGCCGAGGCGCCCGCGCTGAGCGATTTCCTGACGCTCCATCGCATCCTGGAGGCGATCTATCGCTCGGCGGCCGATGGCCGTGATGTCGTTCTGTGAAATTCATCGCCAGACTGGTCGCGATCGGGCTGGTGCTGCTGCTGCCAGCGGCGCCTGCCCAGGCGAGCACCCCGGATTCCACCGGCATCACCGTCTATCTGCTCACCATGGGCCCCGGCCGCGAAATCTGGGAGCGGTTCGGACATAACGCGATCTGGATCCAGGACCGTAACGACGGCTCCAGCGTTGCCTACAACTACGGAATGTTCGATTTCGCCCAAAAGGGATTTCTGCTGCACTTTGTCCAGGGGCGGATGTGGTACTGGATGGCCGGGTTCGATGCCGCCCCGATGATCGACTTCTACCGCCGGTCCAACCGCACGGTCTGGGCGGCGGAACTCAACCTCACTCCCGACCAGAAGCGGCAGCTCCAGTCGTTTCTGCTCTGGAACTCGCGGCCCGAGAACAAGTACTACTTCTACGACTATTACCGCGACAACTGCTCGACCCGCGTGCGCGATGCGCTCGATCGGGTGCTGGGCGGCACCATTCGCCGCCAGACCGAATCACTTCCGGCCGGCACCACCTACCGCTTCGAAACGCTCCGCCTCACCGCCGCCGAGCCGCTCATCTACACCGGCCTCACCGCGGCGCTCGGCGAGTCAACCGACCGGCCGCTCAATGCCTGGCAGGAGATGTTTCTTCCGCTGGCGTTTCATCGCTGGATCAAACAGGTAAAGGTTACCGAGCCGGATGGCAGCGTGGTGCCGCTGGTGCGTTCCGAGCAGGTGCTCTACACCAGCACCGACGCACCTCCACCGGCGGCACCGCCGCACTGGGTCCCTTGGTACCTCCTGATCGGAGTCGTGATCGGCGGAGGGCTGCTGCTCCTGGGCCGGTCCGCCGCTCGATCGATGCGGGCGCGCACCGCGTTCGCGATCGCCGGCGGCACCTGGGCGCTGGTGGCTGCGATTGTGGGGATCGTGCTGACCGGACTCTGGGGTCTGACCGATCATGTCGCCACGTACCACAACGAAAATCTGTTCCTGTTCAACTTGCTGGCGGTCCCGCTGCTGGTGCTGGTGCCGCGGGTGACGGGCGGGTCGCCGCGAGTTGCCCGGTGGGCGCTGATTACGGCGGTATCGGTAGCTGCAGTGGCGCTGGTGGGATTGCTGGTGAAGCTGCTGCCGGGATTCGATCAGAAGAATGCGACGCTGCTGGCGCTGGCGATCCCGGCTCACCTTGGGCTGGCCGGCGGGGTCCGCGCGATTCAGCGTACCAGGTAGATTTTCGCGTCGAGGAACAGCTTGAACAATGCGGCGTCGAGCAGTCCCGCCTTCACTTCCTCTCCCAGAATATCCAGCGCACGGTTCTGATCTACCGCCCGCTTGTACGGTCGGTCGGCGGCGCTCAGCGCGTCGTAGATGTCGGTGATCGTCATGATTCGCGTCTGAATCGGGATCTCCTCGCCGGCGATGCCGCGAGGATACCCGGTGCCATCCAGCTTTTCATGGTGCGCCCAGGCAATCTCCGGCACCCGCTCGAGTTCGGGAGTCCACGGAATTCGCTGGAGGAAATCGTACGTGTGGCTCACGTGGCTCTCGATTTCGCGCCGCTCGGCTTCGTCGAGACTCCCCTGGCGAATGGTGAGATAGCGGATCTCTTCGGGCCGGAGGAACGGCTGCAGCGTGCCATCGACATCTTCGTACTGCTCTTTGGCGAACTGCTGCAGCGTGCAGAAATCGCCCTGCGGCAATACCGTCGGCTCGTCACAGGCGGTCACCACGTCGAGGAACCGCTTCACCAGTGCCATCTCGGCGTCCCGCCGGGTCCGTAGTTCTTCCAGGAAACAGTCGTATCCCTGGCGGCCGCAGCGCTCCAGGTAATCGGCCCGGGCGCGTTCGAAACGCCACTCGGCAGTGCGGAGCAGGAAGGCGTGGCGCTGCTGGATCAGCGCGCGATCGCGATCGGGCAGCTTGCGCGGCTTGACCAGCACCTCTTCGCGAACGCCCACCTTGCCGAAATCGTGGAGCAGAGCGGCATAGCGGAGTTCGCGAATCTGGTCGGCGGTGAATCGGACGGCGGCATGGGGTCCGCGGCGCTCGCGGTCTACCGCGCTTGCCAGTGCCACCGTCATTCCCGCCACCCGGGCCGAGTGGCCGGAGGTACCGGGATCGCGCTGTTCGATCGCCGTGACCGCGGCGCGAACGAATCCTTCAAACAGACGTTCGATCGACTGATAGAGCTGATTGTTCTCGACCGATACCGCCGCATGTCCGGCCAGCGCTCGCATCAGCCGGACGGTGTGAAGATCGTACGGAACGACCCTCCGGTCCATGTCTTTCGCGGTGCGCAGCGGCGCCGAACCAGTTTTGCGGTTGATGAGCTGGAGGACCCCGGTGACCTCGCCCCGATGATTGGCCATCGGAATCACCAGAACCGAGCGAGTGCGGTAACCGTGACGTTCGTCGAAGCTGCTGTTGAAGCTGTAGCGGCTGCCGCTGGGGATCTGATAGACGTCGTCGAGTACCAGCGGCTCGTTGGTGAGCGCGGCGTAGCCGGCCAGCGACGTCTCGTCGATCGGGATGACGATCTCGCTGAAAGCGATGTCGGGTCGGCTGTGATTGCGGGTGAGCTTGAAGCGAAGCTGCGGCTGGTCGTCGTCGTTCCGCTCGACCAGGTAGAGACTTCCGGCATCCGACTGGCTGAGCCGGAGCGCCTGGTCGAGAATGGTGTCGAGCAGGGCGCGGTGATCCCGCTCGGTCAGGAGCTGCGAGCCGATCTCGGTGAGTTCCGCCACCTCGTTGGTGCGGAGCGCCGCCTCCGCGCCCACCCGATGCGCCTCCAGCCGAGTGGCCGCTTCGCGGAAACCGGTGCGGAGCGCCAGCAGCAGGCGCCGCCGCGTCACCGGCGCAGCGATGAACGCGCTCAGCGCGTCGGCCGGGAAGGCGTCGGGGAGCTCCTGCTCACCCGGCCCACCCAGCGCCACGATGGCGAGCCCGACTTCGGCCAATGGGATCAGCCCGCGGGCGGGGAATGCGCCGCGACTGAGCGGATCGATCAGCAGCACGGTGGGCCGATGATCGGGCCGGATTCCGCTGGCATGTGCCACCGAGCGGGTTTCCACCGACTCCGCGGCCAGCGCATCGGCCAGCGGGCCCGGAACCCAGAGCGGTGAATGCAGCAGGAGGAAGCGCATCGAGTCGGGGGCCGGCTACTGCTGCAGCCGCTGCAGGCCCCTGCTGGCCTCGGCGAATTCGGGGGCGGCTTGAAGTGCCTGCTGGTAGAATCGCACGGCACTGGCGCTGTCGCCCTCCGTCTCTGCCAGGAGGGCGCGGCTGAACGATGTGATCGCGGCGGTGGGAATCAAACGCGTCGAATCGGCCGGGAGCGGCGGCAGGCCGGTGGCGTTCAGTACCTTGTTGCCGATCAGCCGGATGATCTGATAGAGATCCTGACGATTCTGCCGTGCCGGATCTTCGTTTCGCACCACGCTCAGGATCTGCCCGCTGGTCGCATCGATGATCCGGGCGTCGATTCGAAACCGCCCGAAATAGTCGGTGAAGGTTCCGGCGACAACGTAGCGAGCTCCGGCAGCGGTGCCCAGCTGTGCGGCGGTGCCGGCGTCTACCCGGTCGTGGTCGCCTAGGTCGGCGCTGGCGAGGAGGGTGCGGATTCTGGCGTGATCCACCACCTGGAGTGCCGGACTGGCGGCGAGCTGGCTGGCGAGCAGGGCGGGGATCCCCAGCTCCAGCGCCCGAAAAATCTGCTCGTTCTGACCGTAGGAGCCGCCGTCCTTGAACGGCAGGATCGCGAACGCGGGGCGGGTATTCTGGGCATGGAGCGATCCCGGGGTCACTGCCGCAGCGGCCACACTCAGCAGCACCAGCAGCGTGCGATGGCTCATCGGGAGCTCCTCAGAAGCGGAGGGACATCCCCTCCATCGCGGCCTCGACCCGCAGATCCGGTGCCACCCGGGCCGCATGGGCTCTGGCGCCGGCCAGCATGCCGTCGACCGCCTCATCATCGTGTTCCGGCTCATGATGGAACAGGATAAGGCGGCGACAGCCGCATTCTGCCGCAAGTTCCACCGCCTGGGTCGGGGTGGAGTGCCCCCAGCCGGCGCGGATCGTGATCATCTCGTCGTTGTACATCGTGTCGTGGATCATGGTATCCACGCCCGAGAGCGCCCGGCAGAGTTCGCGCCGCCAGTCAGCCGGCACGGCGTAGACGCCGCCGGGGCCCAGCTCGTTGTCGGTGATGTAGGCCAGGTCGGGGCCGCCTTCGCGAGGGCTCAGGCGATAGCCCAGGGTAGTTCCCGGGTGCCGCAGCCGGAGCGATCGCACCCTGAAGCCGTCGACCTCGAACTCCTCCTGCGCTACTTCGGTCACCGTAAGACTGGCCCCCAGCGCCTTGAGCGGCACCGGAAAGACCATCGGTTCCATCTGCCGATCCAGGATCGCCTCCAGCGCCACGCCTTCCTGCGGCGCACCGTACACCCGGAAGTAGTTGCCCTTGACGCTGAGCGGTTTGAAGAACGGCAGTCCCTGGATGTGATCCCAGTGTGTGTGGGTCAGCAGGATACTGGCGCTGAGCAGCCGATCCTTGCGCTTCATCAGCTCGTGACCCAGCGGGCGGATGCCGCTGCCAGCATCGAGGATGATCAGCGTATCGGGAGCGCGCGAGATGCTGACGCACGGCGTGTTGCCGCCGTAGCGAACCGTGGCGGCGCCCGGGGTCGGAATGGAGCCCCGGACGCCCCAGAAGGTCACAGTGTAACTCATGATGCTCGGCGGCTCCGGGCGCGGCTCACCAGCCGGCGATCGTCGCGCTCACGACCGGCGGGCGGCCAACAGGAGGGAGCGTCGATCCTTGAGCGTGATGTCCTTGCGGGTCACCTGGATAATGCCGCGCTCGACCAGGTTGCGCATGGTGCGCGACACGGTTTCGCGACTGGAGCCGATCATTTGCGCGATGGTGTGGTGCGTCAGTTTGCGGGTGATCCGATCGCCGTTTTCGTCATCGGCCATCCGGAGGAGCAGATGGGCAACGCGCCCGTTCACGTCCAGCAGCACCAGACTGCCGATCTTTTCGTCGGCCCGGCGGAGCCGCCGCGAAATTTCCTTGAGGAGCGAAATGGCGACTTCGGGCGACCGGCGGAGCTGAGCGTGGAAATCTTCTCGGCGGAGGACCAGGAGACTGGAATCTTCCATGGCGATGACGTGGGCCGAGCGGGGCTCTTCATCGATCACTGCCATCTCGCCGAAGAAGCTGCCTTCGCCCAGCACCGAGAGGATCACCTCGCGGCCATCTTCAGCGATCAGCACCACTTTGACCTGGCCGGCCGCGACCAGATAGAGCGCGTCGCCCGGATCATCTTCAAAGACAATGACGCTCCCCTTGGGGTAGCTGCGCTCGCGGATCAGGTCGGCAAAGGCCGCCAGATCCGAGTCCGCCAACCCGGAGAAGAGGGGAACCTTTCGGAGAACCTCCATCGGGGACAAGGGCACGCGCGCCTCGAGGCTGACGGTAGATAACGGAAGTCTATGGTCCTACGATACTTGCAGAGGGAATCAGTGTCAATTGAAGGCGGTCCCGTTGCTTCCCGACCGGGCCTGCGGCTAAATTATAAGGCTTGTCAGCAGAACCGTTTGTGCCGGTTTCAAGGGCCGGCCCTGTCCAGGAGCGAATTGTGAAGGCCAACGTTCATCCCGTCTACAAGAAGGTTATGGCCCAGTGCGCCTGCGGCAATACCTTCGAGACCCGCTCGACCGTCGATCAGATCCACGTCGAGGTCTGCGCGCAATGCCACCCCTACTTCACGGGCAAGCAGCGGTTGGTGGACACCGCGGGCCGGGTCGACCGGTTCCGGCGGAAGTACCAGACCGAGGCGGCGAAGGCATAAGCATGGAAGGCCGACTCCGCCAGGCGCTCGCCCGGGCGGAGGAGGTTGCCATCGCGCTGGCCGATCCCGCCGTAGCCCGGGATCCGCAACAGCTCAAGACCCTCGGTCGGGAGCATACCCGGCTGGCACCCGTGGTCAGCACGTGGGAGCGACTCTCCCGGCTGGAAGATGAACTCAAACAGGCTCGGGAGTTGGCCAGCGAGGCCGACCCCGAGCTTGTTGCGTTGGCCCGCGCCGATCTCAACCGCCTCCCGTCTGAAATTGCCCGGCTCCGGGAAGAGCTCAACGAGCTGCTCCTGCCGCGCGATCCGCTGGATGATCGCGACGCCATCCTCGAAATCCGCGCCGGCACCGGCGGCGACGAGGCGGCGCTCTTCGCGGCCGACCTGGCGCGCATGTATCAGCGGTTCAGCGAACGCCAGGGGCTTACCTGGGAGCCGATCTCCGCCAGCGAAGGCAACCTGGGCGGAATCCGCGAAGCGATCATCGCGGTGCGCGGCCCCGAGGCCTTTGGACTGCTGCGCTGGGAATCGGGAGTCCACCGGGTTCAGCGGGTTCCGGCCACCGAAACCCAGGGCCGCATTCATACTTCCGCCGCCACGGTGGCGGTACTGCCGGAAGCAGAAGAAGTGGACGTCAAGATCGATCCGCAGGATCTCAAGATCGATGTCTTTCGTTCATCCGGCCCCGGCGGCCAGAGCGTCAACACGACCGACAGCGCGGTGCGGATCACCCACCTCCCGACCGGCCTGGTCGTGAGCCAGCAGGATCAGAAATCGCAGCTTCAGAACAAGATCAAGGCGATGGAGGTGCTTCGTGCGCGGTTGCTGGACCGAATGATCGCCGAGCAGGAGGCGGCGCGGGCCCGAGAGCGGCGCGCCATGGTGGGCACCGGCGACCGATCGGCCAAGATCCGGACCTACAACTTTCCCCAGAGCCGAGTCACCGATCACCGGATCAATCTCTCGGTCCACAACCTGGCCGACGTTGTGGACGGCCGGCTGGACGAACTTGTTACCGCGCTTCGATTGGCCAGTCGAGAGGAAACCCAGAGTGAGTGATCCCGTGCCGCTCGCGAGTCTGATTCGCGATGGCACCGATCGCCTGCGCCAGGCCGGGTTGCGGGAGCCGCGCCGCGAGGCGCTGCGGCTCTGGGCCGATCTCATGGATGACGACCACACCGGACCGGTGCTGGCGCCTGAGCGGCCGGTGGTCGGCGATGAAGCGGAACGTTTCCGCGAAGCGGTGATCCGCCGCGCCGCCGGCGAGCCACTGGCATACATCAGCGGCCAGGCCGGCTTTCGGCGGCTGACCCTCCGGGTCGACCGCCGGGTACTGATTCCCCGTCCGGAAACCGAGGGGCTGGTGGAGCGGTTGCTGGCGCGTGCGCCGGAGGGCCGAGTGGCCGACATCGGCACCGGTTCGGGTTGCATCGCGCTCAGTCTGGCGCAGGAGGGCGGGTACCACGAAGTGATCGCCGTCGACCGCTCGCCGGCCGCGCTGGCGGTGGCGCGCGAGAACGCCGGCGAAATGGATCTTCCGGTCACCCTGGTGCGGAGCGATCTCACCAGCGCACTGGCGTCCGGTTCGCTCGACGCACTGGCCGCCAATCCGCCTTATCTTACGGAAGCGGAATACCGGGCGCTCGATCCCGGCGTTCGCGCATGGGAGCCCGAAGCCGCGCTCGCCAGCGGCGCCGATGGGCTGGAAGCAACGTTCCGCCTGCTGGACGATGCCCGGCGGGTGTTGCGGCCGGGTGGGTGGCTGGCACTGGAAGTCGACTGCACTCGCGCGGTCCCGGCGGCGCGGCAAGCCGGGGCGCTGGGCTGGACCGCCGTCGAAATCCAGTCGGACCTTTTTGGGCGTGAGCGCTACCTGCTCGCGCGAAGGAGCACTGCACCGTGATCTGGGACAAGGCACAGGAGCTGGGCCGGCTGATCGGCCAGACACCGGAATATCAGGCTCTCCGGCGGGCCGAAACATCGCTGCGCGACGATCAGGAAACGATGGGCAAGCTGGATCAGATCCAGACGCTCGCGCGTCAGGTAGACCAGGCGGTGGCCACCGGCCAGATGCCCGACGAAAAAGTCACCGAGTCCTACGAGCAGGCGGTGCGCGATCTGGAGACCAGCGCGGTTGGCCAGGCCTATGTGGTGGCTCGCGCCAACTTCGAAAAGCTGATGGGCCGGGTCAATCAGCAGATCAGCGAGGGGATCGAGAAGGGGGCCACCAGCAGCATCATCACGCTGGGATGAGCCGCCGTGGGCTCCTCCTCGTGCTGGAGGGGCCCGAGGGTGCCGGCAAGTCGACGCTGGCCGCCGGGCTGGCCGATCGAATGCGGCGGGCAGGCCTGGACCCGGTTCTGACCCGCGAGCCCGGCGGCACCCCGGCCGGCGAGCGGGCCCGCGCGGCGCTGCTCGATCCCGACCACCCGGTGGGTCCCTGGAGCGAGCTGTTCTTCTAT
>DASSTY010000363.1:0-6902 GCA_035707585.1 Gemmatimonadales bacterium | reverse complement strand
TTGGGCAGGGCGGTGAGCGCCGGTGCGCGCAGTGCGGCATCGAGCTGATCGGCCAGCGCGGAGTCGGCAATCAGATCCACTCCGGCGTCGCGGGCCCAATCGATGCCGAGCAGGAGCCCGCGCAAGGCGAAGAGATGGTAGTTCTCTCCCTCATACCAGAGCCCATCGGGCCCGAAGCCTTCCAGCAGGTGTGCCACCAGTCCGCTGGGAGCTTCCAGTGCGCGTTGAGCCAATTCTTCGTCTTCAAACCAGACCGCCACCGCCATCAACGCGGCGTCGTTCCAGGTTTGCCGGTTGGAACGGCCCTCATCGAAGTCACCGATCAGATTGGCGGCTTCATCGGCCAGCTGGTTTACGGCAGACGCTGTCGCTTCATCGAGCCGGCCGTCCTCCCGCAGCAGAACCGCGGCTGCGAGCATTCCGGTGAGCCAGACCGATTCCAGATAGGTCGAAAAGAAGAGACGGGCCGGTCCCAGCACATTGTCGCGGGCCGGGTATTCGAAATAGTGCTCGCCATAGTGGCGGAGCAGATCGGCGGCGAGCGCGGCGGCATCGTCCCGTTCCGCCATGACCCCAACGGTGGCGAGATCGGCGGTACGCTCGGCCAGCCAGAGATGCTGATGCTTGGCCCAGTGCCGGTCGTGCCGCTCGCCGCGAACCGCTGCGCCACACTTGATGCAGCGATGCGAGTCGGCGCTCCAGGGATCGAACAGCAGCGATGCGGCATCGTCGGGACAGATGCCACCATCCACCGAGAGCAGCGCCTTGGCGGTCGGAATAACCGGCCGCTGGCGCAGCAACGGAGCAATCCGGGCTTCAACGGTGGCCAGGAGCGCCGCCAGATCGGGCGAAGCCGCGATGGCGGTCCGGCGCGCGGCAATTTCTTCGGCAGTCAGCATTCTTCAATACTAGCAACGGCCACGCCGTCTGCCGACCAGCGAGCCGGCAGCAGGTCGGCGCCTTCGGCCAGCGCGGCGACCCGGGCGCGCTCGGCGGCGGGTCCGTTGGGGAAGAGGAAGAACATGCACCCGCCGGCACCGGAACCGGCCGCCTTCCCGCCCAGCGCACCCGCCGCACGCATCGCCGCTTCGAGCCGAGCCATTGCCGGGGTGGACATGACCCGGTCGAGTGCCTGCTGGTGGCACCAGTTGGCCGACAGCAGGCGGCCCACCGCTGCCAGATCGGAATTGCGAAGCGCTTCATCCATTGCGAGCGCAGTGTCCTTGAGCCCATGCAGTGCGCCGATGATCGCCCGGTCGCCGCGCTCGTATCCGCCGATCACCCGTGAAATCGTGGCACCCGACACTCGCGACGTGCCGGTGTAGCAGAGGATCATCCCGGTCTGCAGCGCGCCGACAAATTCGGGATCGAGCGAGAGCCGCTCCGAATCAACGTTGGGATCCCGAAAGGTGAACCGGTGGAAGCCGCCCAGCGCGGCAGCGAACTGATCCTGCTTGCCGCCCGGGTTACCGGCCTCTTCCGATTCCAGCCGCCAGCCGCGTTCGGCGATCGCAGCGGGGGTTGGACTCTTACCCATGACATGGGCAAACGCCGCCACCAGCGCCACGTCGAGAGCACCGGAGCTGCCGAGACCGGAGCCCGGCGGGGCATCGGAGCGCGTGGTGAGCCGACACCCGCCGGACGGCCGGCAGAGACGGAGCGCCGCTTCCAGCAGCTTGAGGCGTCCGTCGCCACTGGGACGATCTACCGCCGGCAGCTCCGCCCGGGCGTCCTGATCCTGTGAATCGAGCACGATCGAACTGCCGCCCAGCGTCACCTGAGCATGGGCGAAAAGCTGAATCGCCGCATTGATGACGACCCCGCCTTCACGGGCCGAAAACGGCGGAACATCGGTCCATCCACCGGCAAAGTCGAGCCGCATCGGCGCACGAGCCCGCGCGGAATTGCTCATGGCAGCGAATCCACCCACCACCCTGCAATGGTCGCAAGCTCTCCGCGAATGTCCATATGTACTCCATGCACTCGGCGATTCATGCCCTGGAGCCCCCGGCTGTGGTAGATGAATGCGACCGGCAGCGAATCGGCAAAGAAGCGTTGCGCCGCCGCGGGGTCGGCCGGCGCCTTCATCCCCGCCAGCTCGGCAATCCGCGACAGGTAACCCAGTCCCAGGTCGCCCTGAATTCCCAGCACCGCGGCGTCGAACTCGTGGCGCGGGCCGTAGGTGCGGTCCAGAAACGTCGAGAGCTCGAGCTGGCGGATTCTGACGTCGAACCCGACCGGAGCGAGCTGAGCCTGGATCATCTGCTCCAGCGCGCCTTCCCCGCTTCCGACCGTGAGCAATTCAAAGCCGACCCGCCGTCCAGCCAGCAGCGCCCGCGCCGAGTCGGGCCGGTACGGCGTCACCGGCAGTGGAAGATAGGCGGGGAGCGACGGCGGCACCGGGCCCGACGCCACCGTTGCAAACCCGTAGGCGTAGCCCTGAACGATCTCCTTGCGATCCAGCGCCAGCAGAACCGCGCGGCGCAGGCGAATGTCGTTGAACGGCGGGCGCCGGGTGTTGAAGACGATCCCGTAGGTAAAGAGCAGCGGATAATCCACCACCGCCAGCGACGAGTCCCGCCGAACGAAGGAGGCGTGCGCCGGTGAAATACCGGCGAAGTCGAGTTCGCCGGCGGTGAGCGCCGCCAGTTTGGTGGTAGGTTCATCCACCACGGCGATCACCAGCCGATCGATATGGGGCGGCCCGCCCAGCGCAGCCGGAAAGGCCGTATCGGCGTCGAATACCCAGCGACGGTTGGGGTCGTGGCGCACGAACCGGAAGGGACCGTTGCCAACCGGGTGCTCGTTCCAAGCCGCCTGCCGCAGGCGCCCGTGCGGCACCGAGTCGAGCAGATGGGCGGGGAGAATCGCCAGATCGGTGAGCACATCGGGAAACCGCTGCTGCGGACTTTCCCAGTAGAGTATCAGCGTCGTATCGTTGGGAGCTGCAACCGAATCGAGCCCGGCCACATCGGTAAGCCGCGGGTATCCCGTCGCGGGATCGCGGGCGGCATCGAGGGTCCACTTGGCATCGCGCGATGTAGTCGGAACGCCGTCGTGCCAGGGCACTCCGCTGTGAAGAACGAATCGAAGGCGGCGATGATCGTCCGACCAGCTCCAGGAGCGCGCCAGGTAGGGCTGCGGCGTGAGCGACGAGTCGTACCTCGCCAGCGTCGTGAGGAGCACATAGCGCTGGACCTGATGGGCCAGCGGATGAAGCGTCAGCAGCGGATTGATGCTCTGGAGATCGGCCCCGGACGCAAACAATACGGTGGCGCCCCGGCGGGCGGCCGGATTGCCGCAGGCAGCGAGGGACAGCAGCAGCAGTGGGAACAGTCGGGTGGGGTGCCGCACGCCGTATTGTAGCGCGAACCCGCTCCCCCGAGCCAGTGGTGACTGGCGGCGGACCGCAACGGACACGAAATTGGCTCTATGCTGGCTTCCCTGCTCCGCCGCATCGCGACCGGGATCGCCGTGGTGCTCGGCGTGGTGACACTCACCTTTTTCCTGCTGCGGATCGCGCCCGGGGATCCGGTAGAGCGCCTCCTCGGGCCGGCAGCACCGGCAACCCAGATCGCCGCCCAAAGGCACGTGCTGGGCCTCGACCGGCCGCTGCCGCAGCAGTACGCCGCCTGGCTTGGGCGGTTTGCCCGGGGAGACTGGGGCACCAGCATCGCCACCGGGCTGCCGGTTCGGCAGATGATCGCGCGGGCCTGGCCGGCGACGGTCGTTCTGGTAGTGAGCTCGCTGGCGCTGAGCTACATCTTCGGCATCCTGATCGGCGCGGTGCAGGCAGCCCGGAATGGCGCGCCGCTGGACACCGCCTTGTCGGTGGTCACCGTAACGCTGTTCGCCATTCCCGGCTACTGGCTCGGTCTCATGCTGGTCATGGGCTTTACCTATCGCCTCGGATGGCTTCCAGCGTTCGGCGCCGCCGGCCTCGATGCCGACTTCCTCCCGCTCACAGCCCGGATCGTCGATCGGTTGCGCCATCTCGCCCTGCCACTCGCGACCCTGGCGCTGATCGGAATCGGCGGCACCGCCCGCTACGTGCGCGGCGCGATGCTGGACGTGATGCACGAGTCGTTCGTGCTGACTGCGCGGGCCAAGGGAATCGGCCGCCAGCGGGTGCTCTTCCGCCACGTGTTGCGCAACGCGCTGATTCCGGTGCTGACGCTGCTGGGTCTCTCGCTTCCGGCGATCTTTTCGGGCGCCGTGTTCATCGAGGCGATCTTTGCCTGGCCCGGCGTGGGGCGGCTGCTGGTCGATGCCGTCGTGGCGCGTGACTATCCCGTGGTAATGGCGGCCACCGTCATCAGCGCAATCCTGGTAGTGCTCGGCAACATTCTGGCCGATCTGCTGGCCGCCTGGGCCGACCCGCGGGTGCGCGCGGCCGAATCTGGTGCCGTCGGATGATGGCCCGGCTCTGGAGTGACCGTCGCGGCCGGTTCGGTCTGGTCCTGCTCGGCATCACCGTCGGGCTCGCCATCGCCGCGCCGCTGGCGACCACCGGACAACCGGCCGCGCAGGGCGATGTCGTCGCGACCCGTTTCCTGCCGCCGCTGGCGCGCGATCTTCACGGGCTCTTCCATCTCCTCGGAACCGACCGCTTTGGACGCGATCTCTGGACTCGGCTGATCTACGGCGCGCGGATTTCGCTCAGCGTGGGCGCGCTGGCAACCGCGATCTCGGTGACGCTCGGCCTGATGATCGGCGCTGTCGCCGGGGTGTGGCGAGGCAAGGTCGGCACCGTCCTCCTGGGCATCACCGATTTTGCGCTGGCGCTTCCGCGGGTGGTGCTCCTTCTCCTGCTGGGCGCCTTGTGGCAGCCCAGTGCGACACTGGTGATCATCGTGCTGGGCATCACCGGGTGGATGACCATCGCCCGGCTGGTTCACGGAGAGGCGCGATCGGTCAGCGCTCGCCCGTTCGTCGAAAGCGCGCGCGCCCTCGGCGCCGGCCGGCGCCGCCTGCTCTTCCGTCATGTGCTCCCCAACACGCTCACGCCGGTGATCGTGGCGGCAGCGCTCGGGTTCGGCAACGCGATATTGCTTGAAGCAGGCCTGTCGTTTCTGGGGCTTGGCGTCCAGCCGCCGACGCCATCGTGGGGCAACATGATCGCATCGGGTCGCGATACCCTGGTCAACGCACCCTGGGTCGCCACCGCGCCGGGCGTCGCGCTGGTGCTGGTGGTTCTGGCCTGCACCCTCCTGGGCGACGCGCTGCGCGACGTGCTGTCGCCGAGTACCCAGCGATGATTCGCGGCGTGGTGGTGCTCGCACTGGCGGTCGCGGCGGCCGCGCCCGGGCTAGTCGGCCAGGAGCCGCCGATTGGCGGGTGCCTGGACCGTCAGCTCCGCCCGGTGCCGATTCTCAACACCACCAAGCTGAGCGCTCCGGCGGCCGCGGGAATCGCCGACGGACGTCCGGTCATCTTCTGGAATCCCCATGCACAGTTCGCCACCTACGCAGCCCGGGCCTTTACCTATCTCCACGAGTGCGCCCACATCACCCTGAGGCATATCTGGCGCCGGAATCCCAGTGTGCGGGAACAGGCACGCCAGGAAATCGAAGCCGACTGCTGGGCCGTGCAGATGATGGTAGAAGGCGAAATGATCCATGGCGCCCAGCGGCGATCGCTGTTCGAGCAGCTGGCGCTGGCGAGTGCCGACGCCACCCATCTGGGCGGGGCCGACCGGATCGCCAATCTGGAGCGGTGCCTCGCGATCAAGACCGACCCCGGCCGCTGGCGCACCGTGCTCGATACCCTGGCCACGATCAGTGGCGACGGATTTCTCGAGGCGGAGGGGCCGCCGATCCGGCAGGCGGTTGGGCATCAGTTCTACGAATCGACCATCAATCCGCCGGGAACGTATGACTGCGAGATCCGCGAAGGGCCGTCAGTGGTGTGCATGATCTTCGCGGCGCAGAGTCTCTCGCCGGTACAGAAACGTTACCGGAGGATTGCCGGGATCATTCGCGACTGGATGGGAGATTACTGGACCGTGCGCGAGGTGGGGCGGCATGGCCACGATGCCCTGCCTCGGCTCGATGCCCAGGACAGCCGCACCGGCGCGCAGGTGTCGCTCTTCGCTTCGGCCGATGACCGGCTGCATTTCGTGTTCACCGCCGCGCAGACGCCGATTGTCGAGACGGCGGGGATGCAGGAACCGTGACTAGGAGTGCGACCGGTCCAACTGCACCCAGGAGCATTTTGGCTCGATCGCGATCCGAAATGAGCGCACCGTCGCGGTGGCGCTGTCACCCATGACATGCTGTTCCAGCACGTAGAGACTATCACCCGCAACTGCCACCCGCGGCTGTGCGTCCTCGCTGACGGCGAGGGGAACATCGACGCAGGCCCGCCGCCGATCGGCCGAAACCAGCGACAGGTACGCTTTCGAGCGAATTCGCCGGCCGTCGATCGTCTGGTCGTAATGCACCGCGAGCAGCGCGCCATCCGATAGACGGGCCAATTTGAACAGCGCGGAGTTCATGGCAAACATCTCCGGGAAGGGCACACCGGGAGCCAGACGCTGCACGATGTCGGGCGGCACGCCTCGGCGCCGCACGACGGGAATGCTGATGGAGTCGAGCAGCTGGCCGGACGTGTCGGCGAACAGAATCGTGTTCGACCCGGAGTACCCGACAATCAGCGTATCCTTCCACTTAATGACATTCACCTGATCGTCGATCCCGGCGAGCGGTTCCGATGCGAGGTATTCCGCAGGCACCGCAAGCAGACCCGCGAACGAATCGGCGGCTATCGACGCATGACCTGCCCCCGTGCGGTTGCTCATGTTGAGCAGCCCGACCCACATGGTGCCGGCGTCCGCCACACCCGATCCTAGAACTCCGCTGTACGAAACCGCCCGCAGGTAAGCCCCATGGCCGATTCGGAAG
>DASSTY010000362.1:0-3112 GCA_035707585.1 Gemmatimonadales bacterium | reverse complement strand
CGGCGCCTGGGATTACCTCCCGAAACCGTTCTCGGCAACCCATCTCCAGGTGCTGATCGGTCGCGCCTCTCACGTCGTGATGGTGGCCCGGGAAGCTCAGGATCTTCGGATCCAGCTCCTCAAGCAGAACGGCCACAGCGATCAGATCGCCCTGATCGGCATCTCGGCACCGTTCCGGAAGGCGGTGGAGCTGGCGCGCAAGGTCGCCGGCACCGACGCGTCGGTGTTCATCAGCGGCGAGAGCGGCACCGGCAAGGAAGTGATCGCCCAGTTCATCCACCAGAACAGCCGGCGGGCGCACCGCACCCTGATGCCGATCAACTGCGCGGCGCTTCCTGAGGGGCTGCTCGAGAGCGAGCTCTTCGGGCACCGGAAGGGCGCTTTCACCGGAGCAGACCGCGACAAGCCAGGGCTCCTGGAAACCGCCAACGGCGGCACGCTCTTTCTGGACGAGCTGACCGAGATGACGATGCCGTTGCAGGCCAAGCTGCTCCGGGTCATTCAGGACGGTGTGGTGCGCCGAGTGGGAAGCGAATCGCAGGATGCGGTCGTGGACGTTCGGTTCATCTCCGCCACCAATCGCGATCCGCAGCAGGCGGTGGAGCAGGGCGTGCTCCGAAGCGATCTTTTCTATCGGCTCCGGGTGGTGCCGATCCAGTTGCCGCCGCTGCGGAAGCGGCCGGAAGACATTCCGCTGCTGGCCAACCATTTCCTGACGCATTACTGGCTCCGCCATCGCCAGATGGGAGACCGGGTGCCCCGGCTCAGCGAAGCCAGTGTTGCCTTCTTGCGCTCACGCCCCTGGCGGGGCAACGTTCGGGAACTTCAGAACGTCATCGAACATGTAGCAGTCCTGGCTGAGCCAGATCAGTTGATTCAGCCGAACGACATCCCCCTGTATGAGGACGCCGCCGAATGGCCCAGCGAGACCGGAGTATCGGCGGCCGTAATGGACGAGGCGTACCACCCCGCCAAGGAGCGGGTCATCGCTCAGTTCGAGAAGGAATATCTCGCGCGCCTGGTGACCCGGGCGGGCGGGAACATGTCCAAGGCGGCACGGCTTGCCAGTATCGATCGCACCACGCTCTACCGACTGATGGACAAGCACGAGTTCCAGCGCGACGAGACCACCGGGGGAAACTGAGTGAGTGCTGAAACGACGCTGTCCGACTCGACGAGCGGGGAGCGGCGCCGAACGGTTCTGACCGGACCGGTGGTGCCGGTCACGCCGTGGGACCCCGAGGGACCGACGGGGTCGGGGCTGGCGGCTACGCTGTGGGACGCGCTTCAGCACGCGGTGTTCGACTGCGAGGAGCGTTGGGACCAGGCGGTAGAGCACGCCGCCTCGCGCGATGAGACCCGCCTGGTGCTTACTCAGGTGACCAGCGGGATCCGGGAAGCCATTGTGAGCGGAGGCGGGGCGAGTTGTGAACTACCGCCGACGGCGCTGGCTCGCCGGCTGTTGTCACTGATTCGCGCGGCGTTCCTCGAGCGGGTGAAGCAGATCGTTCCCCCTCCGGAGACGACCGATCTGCTTCGCGTGCTGATGGCGCTCGAGCGAGTGGGACAGCAGCTCGAACCGGATTGGGCCCAGCACTTCAGCGACCGCCTCTCGGGGCCAGATGGGCTCGAGCTGGTGGTCGAAGTGGCGCATGATCTTCGCTCGCCGCTCACCTCGATCCTGTTCCTGGCGGAGACGCTGCAGCGGGGTCGCAGCGGAGAAGTGAATCAGGTGCAGGAACGCCAGCTCGGCCTGATCTACAGCGCGGCATTCGGACTCAGCGCGGTGGCGAGTGATGTGATCGAACTGGCCCGCGGTGGCGACCGTCTGGTGGATCTCGATCCAATCCCGTTCGCCGTCACCGACATTTTCGAATCGGTGCGCGATATCGTGCTGCCGATCGCCGAAGAAAAGGGTCTCGAGGTGCGGGTAGACGCGCCGGAAACCGATTTCCGGATCGGGCATCCGGTGGCATTGAGCCGGGTGCTGCTCAATCTCACCACCAACGCGCTCAAGTTCACCAACGAAGGACATGTCGAAGTGGTGGGCCGGCCGGTGTCGGGCGAGCGGATCGAATTCAGTGTGCGCGACACCGGGCGCGGCATTCCACCGCATGCCATGGCCACTCTGTTCGAGCCGTTCCGGCGCCGTCAGCGCGAGGGTGAGTACGCCTTTTCGGGCTCGGGACTCGGCCTCTCGATCTGTCGCAAGCTGGTGGAGGCGATGGGGTCGCAGCTGGAAGTCGAAACTGCTCCGGAGCAGGGAACCCGGTTCTTCTTCGAGCTCCATCTGCCGATGGTCCGTCCGGCCGCCTGACTCGCCGCGCCCTACCGCTAACCCGTCGCTCTGCCTAGATTTATCCGGCTGCCCGCACCAGACCCGGTCGGTTCCGGCATGCCGCTATTCATCCCGCCCGCCGCGGGCGCAGGAGGGCTCGATCGGCCAGAGTGCCGAAGCCGCCTTCCCGACGTCCCGCCAGCGGAGCGGTCAGTCCAGACCCCTTGGCCGCCTGCTGTCGCCAGGGCGCTGCGCCTCCCCGACCGGGTGGGAGGTGTGCGCCACGCGCCGGTTGAGGCGACCGGAACGAGAACTCCGTGACGCAACCGCTGATCCGGCCGGGACGGCACACGACCCAGCCGCCCGTCCACGCTCCCAACGCCGCGCTCCTGATCGATTTCGACAACGTCACCCTGGGCATCCAGGGCAACCTCACCAAGGAACTTCGGACTCTCCTCAACAGCGACATCATCAAGGGCAAGGTCGCGGTCCAGCGGGCCTACGCCGACTGGCGACGCTATCCCCAGTACATCGTCTCGCTGTCCGAATCCTCCATCGATCTGATCTACGCGCCAGCGTTCGGGTCCACCAAGAAAAACGCCACCGACATTCGCCTCGCTGTTGACGCCACGGAGCTGGTGTTCACCCGCCCCGAGATCGGCACCTTCATCCTGCTCTCGGGCGACAGCGATTTCTCTTCGCTGGTGCTCAAGCTCAAGGAGTACGGCAAGTACTTCATCGGCGTGGGGATTCGTGAATCCGCCAGCGATCTCCTGATTCAGAACTGCGACGAGTACTACTCGTACAGCGATCTGGCGGGGCTGACTCGCGAAG
>DASSTY010000361.1:0-4168 GCA_035707585.1 Gemmatimonadales bacterium | reverse complement strand
CACTCGCCTGCAGCAACCTGACCGACGCCGGCAACGGTGTCGTCGCGCTGGAGGTTCGAGTCCCTGATTCCACCAGGATGGCGGTGGGCGATTCGATCCAGCTCCACGCGGTGGCACTCGACCAGAATGGCGACAGCACCGACGCCGCGATTCTCTGGCGGACCGGCGACACCACCGTCACCGTGGATAGTGTAACCGGCTGGGTTATCGGCGTGCTGCCGGGCAATGGGCGGGTGCAGGCGTTCAGCGGCACGCTGGTGTCCGATGCGGTTTCGTTCACGGTGCTGGTGCGGCCTGATACGCTGATCATCGTTGGCCCCGCCGACGATACCATCCCGGCGGGCAACACCACTTCCGATCCACTGGTCGTCCGCATCGAAACTACCCAGCCACCGGGGCCGGCGGCGGGAATTCCGGTGATTTACACCCTGGTTCCTTTCGGCGCGACGCTGCCGGCGGTGCAGTTCGCCAACGGCGCGGCGGCCGATACCGCGACCACCGGCGCCGACGGCACCGCCAGCATTACTGTCGGTCTGGTGGGGACACCAGCTTCGGACAGCGTTGCCGTGACGGCGGCCGCCGCGCGAAGCAACGGGACACCGGTGCCGGGCTCGGGCCAGCGATTCATCGTCCGCTTCTAGGCGGAGGTGCGGTGACACAACCACCGAACACTTTGAACGAACTGTTTTTCGGAGCGGTCGAGCAATTTGGCGACCGCTCAGCCGCATTGCGCTCCAAGGTGAACGGCGTCTGGACCCCGATCAGCTACCGGCAGCTGCTGGAACGGGTGCGCGCGGTGAGTCTGGGGTTTGCCGAACTGGGCATCGAGCCGGGGCGGCACATCGCGCTGCTCTCCGAAAACCGCCCGGAGTGGGCGATCGTCGATTACGCCTGTCTCACCGCCCGCTGCGCCGACGTCCCGATCTACCCTACCCTCCCGGCGCACCAGATCGAATTCATCCTCCGGAATTCCGAAGCCGCGGCGATCTGCGTCTCCAGCGCGGAGCAGCTCGCCAAGATCCAGGAGATCCGCGAGCGGCTGCCGGAGTTGCGCCACGTCATCGTGTTCGACGCCGACGCGCGGGCGCCGGGCGTGCGCACTCTCAGCGACGTCGCCGCGCTGGGCCGCGCCGTGGCCGATCGCGATTCCACCTGGCGGGCGCAGGCCGCGGCGGTGCAGCCCGACGATCTGGCAACGCTGATCTACACCTCGGGCACCACCGGCGACCCCAAGGGCGTGATGCTGACCCACGGCAACATCGCTTCCAACGTGGTGGCGGCGCTCAGCGCGTTTCCGCTCCGGTCGGATGATGAGTCGCTCTCGCTGCTGCCGCTGTCGCACATCTTCGAGCGGATGGCGGGGCACTACTGCATGCTGCACAAGGGTGTGCTGATCAACTACGCCACCAGCCAGGACACCGTGGCGGCCGAAATGCTGGAGACCCATCCCACCGTGATGACGGCGGTGCCGCGCTTCTACGAAAAGGTGTTCGGCCGGGTGCTGGAAGCGGCGATGAGCGGATCGCGCACTCGGCGAGCGATCTTCGTCTGGGCCAGGCGCAACGGAGAGCGGTGGGCCGAGTATCGGCTGGCGGGGCGGCCGGTGCCGCGGGTGCTGGCCGCCAAGCGCGCGGTGGCCGATCGGCTGGTCTTCTCCAAGCTCCGGGCGCGCACCGGCGGGCGGATTCGTTTCTTCGTCTCGGGCGGCGCGGCGCTGGCGCCGGAAATCGCCCGCTTCTTCTATGCGGCGGGGATGCCGATCCTGGAGGGTTACGGGCTCACCGAGACGTCGCCGGTGATCGCGGTGAACTCGCTGGAGCATCTCAAGATCGGAACGGTGGGGCGGCCGGTGCCGGGCGTTGAAGTGAAGATCGCCGCCGATGGCGAAATCCTGACTCGCGGCCCCAACGTCATGCTGGGCTACTACCGGGATCCGGATGCCACCGCCGAGGCGATCGATGCCGATGGATGGTTCCACACCGGAGATGTGGGGATGCTCGACGCCGACGGATTTCTCCGGATCACCGACCGGAAAAAGGATCTGATCGTCACCGCCGGCGGCAAGAACATCGCGCCTCAACCGATCGAGAATCTGGCCAAGGGAAGCAAGTTCGTTTCCAACGCGGTGATGCTGGGGGACAAGCGCAAGTTCCCCATCATGCTGGTGGTGCCGAATCTGGAGCCGCTCCGCGCGTGGGCCGAGCACAAGGAGCTGCCGCAGATGGACGACCGCGCGCTGCTGGCGCGGCCGGAAGTGCAGGAAAAGATGGATCGCGAAGTGCGCACCCGCCTGCGCGATCTGGCGCAGTTCGAGATGCCCAAGAAGCTGCTGCTCCTGCCCACCGATTTCAGTCTGGAGAGTGGCGAGCTGACGCCGTCGCTCAAGGTGCGCCGGCGGGTGGTGGAGCGGAACTACCGGGACGAGATCGAAGCGTTGTATGCGGAAGCGCCGGGGGGACAGCACGACCTGAAGGGGTGATGTTAGTTTTGGGTCGAGGGCCGGACCACCACACGGGAGGGGCGGATGGGTTTCGACATCATTCTCGGCGTCATCATCGGGATCGTGCTGGCCATCTGGCTGATCGCCAAGTACCGCAGCCGGTCGCGTCCGTAAACCACCGCCGCCCGGGCTAGTGGGTGCTCCGGGCGGCCACCCACACCCCTTCGGTACTCGCCAGCAGATCCAGTTCCGGCAGCTCCGGCGCCGGCCCTTCTCCCACCACCCGAAGTCCCGGCAGAATCACTCGCGCGGCCTCTGCCACCCAACCCGGATCGCCGCCGAATCCGGCGCCCAGCACCACGCCCCGCATCGAGCGCGTCTTGAGCGGGATGCGGCCGGCGCGCACGATGCTCACCGGATATTCCGACGCGAGCGGATCGGGCGGATCTACCACCACCGGTGCCACACCGGGGGAGCGCTCCAGCAGCTCGCGCCAGAGCGCGCCGGGCGCGCCGACCAGCACCAGATACCCGCCCGGGCCGGAAAGACCCAGCAGCGCGTGGAGTCCGTCGGCATCGACGGCGCAATCTGGCGGCACATCGCTCGCCGGCCGGGATTCTTCCAGCTGGAGATCGGCGATTCCCTCGCTGACACGAAAGACCCGCCCGCAAACCGGACAGCCCAGCTCTCCGGTCACCACCTCGCGTCCGTTCATGGCTGACGGGAGGAGAACCAGATAGCTCTCCTCATGATCGGCGGGGCAACGCAGGTGATCGGTGAGTTCGATGAACATCTAGCGCGCGGGGCCGAGGCGAATCCAGTCCAGCTCGACGTGAGCGGGCCGGGTTGCGGCGAAAATGACCGCGTCGGCAACATCTTCGGGACGGAGCATCGCGTTCCGCGGGGTAAAACCGGCGCGGGAGTCGGGATCGATCGGATCCCAGATCGAAGTGTCGGTAGCGCCGGGCGAAACCAGGGTGCACCGCACGCCGCTGCCGCGGTATTCAGCGCGCAATGTCTCATGGAGCCCCCGCAACCCGTACTTGGCAGCGCTGTAGATGGTGTTGTCGGGAAAGGCGCTGTGGTCGGCGATGCTGCCGATGTTCACCAGCATCCCGCTGCCGCGCGCTTTCATCGAGGGGAGAAATCCGCGCGCCACGGCGAACGGCGCCACCAGGTTGAGTTCCAGCTCGCGCCGCAGCTGATCGGTGGTTGCGGCGTCGAAGGGCACCAGGGTAAAACTCCCGGCGGCGTTGACGACCAGATCGGGAACGCCGAGCGTGTCGATGATCTGGCCGGCCAGCTGGGCGACGGCATCGGTGTCGGTAAGATCGCAGGCAAAATCACGAAAGCGGCCATGCGCGCCGGGCGAGAGAGAACGGGCCACCCGCACCACCGTTGCCCCCTGCCCCACCAGCGCCTGGGCCACGGCGCCGCCGATGCCGCGCGAGGCGCCGGTAACGAAGCTGAGTGTGCCGGCGAGGGTAGTCACTCGACGCGGGCGTACGCCAGCCGGAGAAATTCATCCCGGGTCTTGGGGTCGTCGCGGAAGGCGCCGAGCAGCGCGCTGGTAACGGTCCGGGAGCTCTGCTTCTCGACGCCGCGCATCATCATGCAGAGATGGGCGCCATCGATCACCACACCGACGCCGGCCGGCTGGAGAATTTCCATGATGGCATCGGCGATCTGGTCGGTGAGCCGCTCCTGCACCTGCAGGCGGCGGGCAAA
>DASSTY010000360.1:0-5415 GCA_035707585.1 Gemmatimonadales bacterium | reverse complement strand
ACATCTTCCATCCGAACCAGCCCGGCGGGTTGACCTACGCCAACTCCGACCTCGCCTTCGGCGGGCATTATGTCTACCAGGGCAACTTCAGCGGGCTGCAGATCTGGGACATCAGCACTCCCACGGCGCCCAAGCTCACCGACGCCGAGCTCTGCTTTACCGAGCAGGGCGACGTTTCGATTTACGGGCATCTGCTCTTCGTTTCGGCGGAGAACGGTGGAAGCCGGCTGGACTGCGGCACCCAGGGAATTCAGGACAGCGTGAGCAAGGAGCGGATGCTGGGGATCCGGATCTTCGATGTATCCGATCCGGCCCATCCCAAACAGGTAGCCGATGTGCAGACCTGCCGGGGATCGCACACCCACACGCTGGTGCCCGACCCGAATGACAAGGGAATCGTCTACGTCTACGTGTCGGGACTGGCGCGCGTCCGCTCCGCCAGCGAAATGCCCGGCTGCGAAAGCAGTGATGTCACCACCGACCCGGAGAATGCGCTGTTCCGGATCGAAGTGATCCGGGTGCCGCTGGCGCATCCGGAGCAGGCCAAAATCGTGAGCAGCCCGCGCATCTTCAACGATCTGACCGCGCCGCCGACTCACGGTGTCGCCGTTGCCGATACGGCGAACGGCGCCGGCGAGCGGGCGGCCCGCCGGTTCCTCGGCCGGCTGGGGCTTCCGGCCACCGCGACTGCCGCCGACTCCGACCGCGCTGCGCACCTCTTCACCGAACTGCGCGCCGCCCGCGACGACAGCGCACGGGCCAAGGCACTGGTGGATTCACTTCGTGAGATGGGACTCAACATCCGGATGCCGACCGGGCCTCGGCGGCCCCGCGGCGGTCCCTCACAGTGCCACGACATCACCGTGTATCCGGCGGCCAACCTGGCGGCTGGTGCCTGCTCCGGTTACGGGCTGCTGCTCAACATCAAGGATCCGGAGCATCCGGTGCGCCTGCAGGCGGTGGCCGATTCCAATTTCTCGTTCTGGCATTCGGCCACGTTCAACAACGCCGCCACCTCGCTGCTCTACAGCGATGAATGGGGCGGTGGTACCCAGGCCAAGTGTCGCGCTACCGACCCGATCGAGTGGGGCGCCGACGCCATCTTCTGGCTCAAGAACGATTCGCTGACCCACGCCGGCTACTACAAGATGCCGGCGGCACAGACCACCCAGGAGAACTGTGTGGCGCACAACGGCGGGCTCATTCCGGTGCCGGGGCGCGACATCATGGTGCAGGGGTGGTATCAGGGCGGGATCTCGGTGTTCGACTTTACCGACCCGGCGCACCCGAAGGAGATCGCCTATTTCGACCGCGGGCCGATCGACTCGACGCAGCTGGTGATCGGCGGCTACTGGGCCGGTTACTACTACAACGGGTACATCTACGGTTCGGAAATCGCCCGGGGGCTGGACGTGTTCAAGCTGACCCCGACGGCCGATCTGACCCAGAACGAAATCGACGCCGCCAAGCTGGTGAAGTTCCAGCAGCTCAACCCGCAGAGCCAGCCCAAGCTGGTCTGGCCGGCGGCGTTCCCGGTGGCGCGGGCCTACCTCGATCAGCTGAAGCGCGACAACGGCCTGGCCAGTGCCCGGCGTAACGCGGTGGCCCAGGCGCTCCGCAGTGCGGAAAAGGCGACCGGCGCCGCACGAGCGAGCGCCCTCAACAAGCTGGCGGCCGAGCTGGATCGGGATGCCCAGGGTGCGCCGGATGCCGCGCGGGTGCGGGCGCTGGCCGGCGTGGTGCGGGGAATTGCGCGCGGGAAATAAACGCGGGCGCTGGGCCCGGGCCATTCTGCTGCTCCCTGTGCGGCTGCCGTCCAGTGCGGTGGCGCAGGGGCCTGGTTGGTGGATCGGGCGCCCGGGTCGGCAGCTTTGGCGCTGGGCGCTCGCGCCGGCATCACACTGCGGCTGAGCCGGGGCGAATCGGGATTCCTCATCGCAGCGGATCTCATCAAGCCGTTTCGCGGCAGTGATGCGCCGCGCTGGCTGGTGCCGCTGACCGTCGGCTGGGAGCTGTAAGCGCGCCCGTGTCCACCGCTCTGCGAAATCCGTTCCGCGTTCCGCAACTTTAGCCCCGCGCCCGGCGGCTCCTTGCGCACCACACGCAATGCGGCAGTTGCTTTTCGGTGGCGCGCGATCTCGACTGTTCGGGCACCTGCTTCGGGAGGTTCCATGCGTTCGCTGGTTCTGGCCGCTGCACTCGCGTTGACGGCGGCGCCGCTCTCGGCCCAGACCGCCGATGCCGACTCGGCGGTGCGCCACGCCGTCCAGGCGTTCTACGATGCGTTCAACTCGCACCACTTCGACCGGGCAGCGGATTTCACCACCGACGACTGGAACCACATCAATCCATATGGGGGTCGCACCCGCGGCCGCGCGGCGGTTCTGGCGGAGCTGCGGGAGGTGCACAGCACTTTTCTCCGGAACGTTTCCGACAGCGTCCGCCAGATGGATGTCCGGTTCGCCAGCCCCGAGGTGGCGGTGGCCACGGTCGTCAGTCAGGTGAGTGCCATGACCACGCCCGATGGCGTGAACCACCCCAGCGAGCGGCAGATTCGGACCTTCGTAGTGGTACGGCGGGGATCTCGCTGGCTGGTGATGCAGGATCACAATACCATCGTGAAGCCGCTCCCCTGAATTCGCCGCCCCTCAACATTTCCCGCGTTTGGTGCATATTCCAGAGGATACACCCGACAAGCTCTTCCCGTCCGAACCAAATCCTGTGAGGCCTCTCATGCGCGTTCGCTTGTGGCTGCTCGGCACTGCCCTGTCGTTCCTGGTGGTTGGATCTGCTGCCGCTCAGCGGCCCGGCCGAGGAGGGGGCGCCCGTGCCGCCGCCGACAGCGCCAAGCACGACACCACCGGCGTCCCCGCCGTCGAGCGGGTCTCGACCACCCATCATACGATTTCCCTGAACGGCAAGACCATCTCCTACACCGCCAACGCCGGCACGATGGTGCTCCGCGACAGCGTGGGGAAGCCCAAGGCAACGGTCTTCTACATTGCCTACACGCGGGATGACCAGGACACGGCAACCCGGCCGGTCACCTTCTTCTTCAACGGCGGCCCCGGCTCCCCGTCGATCTGGCTCGACATGGGGATCATGAGCCCGCGGCACCCCGACATGGGACCCAACGGCGCCCAGCCGGCTCCGCCCTACAACCTGGTAGACAACCCCAATACGCCGCTCGACGCCACCGACCTGGTGCAGGTCGACGCGATGATGACCGGCTACTCCCGCCCGGCGCCGGGCGTCAAGGCCTCGGAGTTCACCGGCGATCGCAACGACATTGCGATGTTCGGCGAATTCATCCGGGATTATCTCGACAAGTACAATCGCTGGGCTTCGCCCAAGTATCTCTTCGGTGAGAGCTACGGCACCTTCCGCTCAGCTGGTCTGGCGAACGAACTGATGGAGCGCGAAGGAATCGTCCTCAACGGGGTCATGCTGCTCGGCACGGTACTCGACATGGGCTACCTGTCGCCTTCCAACAACAACGACATCGGGTGGGCCAATTTCCTCCCGACCTACACCGCAACCGCCTGGTACCACAAGAAGCTTTCGCCGGCGCTGGAGAATCAGCCGCTGGCGCAGGTAGTCCAGCAGGCCCGCAGCTACGCCTTCGGTGACTATCTCAGCACCCTGGCCAAGGGGAACACCCTGACCGACGCCGAGCGGAAGGCGGCGGCCGATAAGATCGCGCAGCTCACCGGCGTGTCGCAGCAGTTCGTGCTCAACACCAATCTGCGGATCGAGCCGGGGATGTACCGCACCGAGCTGCTCCGTGATCAGCGCAAGACGCTGGGCCGCTACGACAGCCGGATGACTGGCATCAACGACAACGCTGCCGATACTCGGCAGGATTACGATCCCAGCGACGTCGCGCCGACCGGCGCGTTCGTGTCGGCGTTCATGCGCTATCTCCACAACGATCTCAAGTACACCAGCGATCTCAAGTACTATCTCGGTGGCGAGACCGGCCGCTGGAACTACAGCAACGGCGGCTGGGGCAGCGCCAGCGAAGTGGAGTCGCTCCGGAGCGCCATGGCCAAGGATCCCTATCTGCAGGTGATGGTCGGCGCCGGCTACTATGACATGGCGACTCCGTTTGGCAACGCCGAGTACACCTTCACCCATCTGGGCTTCGATTCGACCTACCAGAACCGGGTGCACTTCAAGTACTACGAGAGCGGCCACATGGCGTATCTCAACCAGGATTCCGCCAAGCAGCTCAAGGCCGATATCGCCGATTTCATCAACAGCACCAAGCAGACGCCGGCCGACCAGACAGCACATCTGGCGCGGTGACGACACCATGAATACGCGCCGGCGGTTCCTGATCGAAGCGCCCCTCTCGCTCCTGAGCGTGGCGGTGGCCTGTCGAAGCGGGGGCTCGCCGGCGCCGCCATCCGGCGACTCCACTGCGCCGGCACCCGGCGCGCCCCCCACCTTCGGCACCGCGGAGGGCGCCGGGCCGCCGGTGTCGGCGGCGACCTTTGCCGAAGCTGAAAAGCTGATGCAGGTGACGATGACGCCGGCCGAGCGGGCGCAGGCGGCGGATTCGTGGCGCCAGTCGATGGCGCCGTACCTGGAGCGGCGCACCGGCCCCAACAAGCTGGCGCTGGCCGACACCGATGCGCCGGCCACGCTGTGGAATCCGCTGCTTCCGGGAATGACGCAGCGGCCCTCGCGCGACCGTTTTGTTCGCAGCGCGGATGATCACGCACCCCTGCCCGCGCGCGATGCCGACATCGCCTTTGCGCCGGTGATCCATCTGTCCCGCTGGATCGAGTCGCGTAAGCTCACCTCGACCCGGCTCACCAGGATCTACCTCGAGCGCATCGCTCGGCTCAATCCCAAAATCAACGCGATCATTACGCTCACCAAGGATCATGCGCTGGCCCGGGCGGCGCAGGCCGATCGCGAGATCGCGGCGGGGAAGTACCGCGGGCCGCTGCATGGGATCCCATATGGCGTCAAGGATCTGCTCGACACGGCGGGCATCCCCACCACCTACGGCGCCGAGCCGTTCGAGAACCGGGTCCCCGCCGCGGACTCCGCCGTGGTGCGGCGGCTGGATGAAGCCGGCGCTGTGCTGGTGGCCAAGCTCTCGATGGGTGCGCTGGCGCTGAACGACATCTGGTTCGGCGGGCAGACGATGAATCCGTGGCTGCTGGAAGAGGGCGCTTCGGGATCGAGCGCCGGCCCGGGCGCCGCGACCGCCGCCGGGCTGGTGGCATTCAGCATCGGGAGCGAAACCGAAGGCAGCATCGTGAGCCCTTCGATGCGCTGCGGCATCACCGGTCTGCGGCCCACTTTTGGCCGGGTGCCGAGAACCGGCGCCATGACGCTCTGCTGGTCGCTCGATAAGCTGGGCCCCATGACGCGCAGCGTGGAAGACGCCATGCTGGTGCT
>DASSTY010000359.1:0-4474 GCA_035707585.1 Gemmatimonadales bacterium | reverse complement strand
AGATTCCGGCGGACAGTTTCTGAAAGCCCATCGAGCGGCGGGATCCATGGATAGATGTGGTGCATCCCGATCAGCACCGGCACAAACAGCAGCACCAGCAGAGGTATGGCGCGGATCACCTGTATCGCCAGCGGGCGGAATCCGTCGAACCATCTCGCGCCGGTCAAGTGCGCGGTCATGATCAGCAGGAGCGCGCCGAGCACCACGCTGAGAATTGTCGAGTAGGCAGCGAGATAGCCCTGCCACGCCCGGTCGGGCGTAATCAGCAGGCCGATGCTCCAGACAACGGTCCCCGCGATTCCGAGCAGCAGCCCGAGCCGCCTCTTCCCGCCGGTCATGGCTGCATCGGCGGACCGGCGCTGTCGGCGCCGTTGATCCGCGCGGCTCTGAGCGAGTCCTCCCGTCCGCCGGGAACCGTGGTGCGCTTCCGTTCGAGTTCCCGGATATATCCAATCACTGCCCAGCGATCGATCGGTGAAAGCTCGGTTGCGTACGATGGCATCCGGCCGAATCCGTCGGTAATCACCGTAAAGATCTGCCCGGCCGGCATCGAGCTGATCAGTGAGTCGTGCATCGAGGGCGGCTTGCGGCCGGGCCAGTTGGCGGCGACGATGCTCCCGCCGAAGCCGGCGGCTCCGTGGCAGGCTGCGCAGTAGATCCCGAAGCGAGACTGGCCCCGCGCCAGCAGCTCCGGAGTTGCCGGGATCGGCAGCGCGGTTGCGAACACCCCGTTGCGCTGACCGCTGATCAGCGAATCGGGGCCGATCACTCGTTCCCGCGGAATGGTGCCCGGCGGCGGCGACTGGAGAACCTTGCCGTCCGCGAAGAAGTGACTGGCTTCGTAGCGATCGTAGCGCGGCTGCTCCCGCATCCGGGAGAGCGCGTGATCCCACCAGGAGGCGTCTCCGCCCCCGCATCCGCTCAGCATCCCCGCGATCAGTGCCGCCGCCAGCATTCGCCCGATCACAGCGAATCCTCTCCCACGGTAACGATTCGAATCGGCGAGAGCCGCTCCAGGTCGCGCCGCGCCAGCATCGGGTCGAACTGGGGATCGTCCCGATCGAGCGCCAGCCAGAACCGGTCGTCGGTGGCGCTCTCGAAACCATCAACCTCGAACATCGGATGCCACAGCGCCGGCAGCCGCAACCGGATCAGCAGCGCAATGAACCCCGCCAGCGCCGCGCCCAGCACGGTGCCTTCGAAAGTGGCGGGAATGAACGCCGGGATCGCATTCATGGGGCGCCCGCCGACCACCAGGGGATAGGCCCACGCATTGGCGTACCACTGAATCCAGTAGCTCACCACCGCGCCAATGGCTCCCCCGGCGAACACGGCGACGGGCAGACGCGAACGGGGAAGTGCCAGGGCCTGATCCAGTCCATCAATTGGAAATGGGGTGTACGCGGAAATGGCGCGGTACCCGGTTTCCCGGAGCGCTCGTACCGCGGCGAGCACAGCATCGGCCGAACTGAATTCCGCCGCCAGTCCGCTGGTCATCGCGCCTCCTCGGCCAGCTCGCGGCGGAGTTCCTTCACTTCGCTGATCGACACGAACGGCACCCAGCGGAGGAACAGAAAGAAGAGGAAGAGGAAAAAGCTGACACTGCCGAACAGAATGGTCAGATCGACCCAGGTGGGCTTATAGAAGTGCCAGGCAGATGGCAGGAAGTCACGGTTGAGCGAAGCCACGATGATGATGAACCGCTCCAGCCACATCCCCACCAGCACCACGATTCCAGTCGCGAACAGGACGACCGGGCTGCGGCGGAGCCGCTTCCACCAGAGCAGCTGCGGGATCAGCAGATTGGACGCCAGCATGATCCAGTACACGCCGGCATAGGGTCCGTAGGGCCGCGCGAAGAGGTAGGTGTATCGCTCGAAGGGATCGCCGCTGTACCAGGCCATGAAGCTCTCGACCAGATAGCTGTATGCCAGCATCATCGCCATGGCGAGCATCAGCTTGCCCATGTTCTCCAGATGCTGCTTGGTGATCACCGATTCGAGCGAAAAGATCCGGCGGACCGGAATCAGCAGCACCAGCACCATCGCGAATCCGGAGTAGATTGCGCCGACCACGAAGTAGGGCGGGAAAATGGTGGAATGCCATCCCGGCAGCTGGGTGATCGAGAAGTCGAGACTGACGATGCTGTGCACCGAGATCACCAGTGGCGTGGCCAGCCCGGCAAAGAGCAGATAAACGATCCGATAGTGATGCCACTGTTCGGCTGCACCCCTCCAGCCCAGTGAGAAAATTCCGTAGATCCGGCGGCGGAGCCGGCCCGGCATGCGATCTCGCGCCGTGGCGAGATCGGGCACCAGTCCCAGATACCAGAACAGCAGGGAAACGGTGAAGTAGGTCGTCACCGCGGCGACGTCCCAGGGCAGCGAGCTCCGGAACTGCGGCCACACCTGCATCCGCGCCGGGTAGGGAATCAGCCAATAGAAAAACCACGGCCGTCCCAGGTGTAGGATCGGGAACAGCCCCGCGTTGATCAGCGCGAAGAGTGTCATCGCTTCGGCGATCCGGTTGACCGACGCCCGCCATTTCTGGTGAAGCAGCAGCAGAAAGGCGGAGATGAAGGTGCCGGCGTGTCCAATCCCGATCCACCAGACGAAGTTGATGATCGCAAATGCCCATGACACCGGAATATTGTTGCCCCAGAGCCCGATCCCGGTCGCGACGGTGTACCAGATGGCACAGCCCAGAGCCAGCGTGCCGAGCCCGGTGATGCTGAACAGAATCCACCAGATCCGCGACGGCGTTCGGAGCGGCCGCAGGATCATCGTGGTGATCTGAGCGTCGTCGGCGTGGCCGCGCAGCACGCCGCTAGCCGCCATCGGACGGCTCCAGCGCACGATTCGCATTGCGGATTCTCGCCAGGTAGTGCACCCGCGGCCGGGTGCCGAGCTCGTGGAGCACCTGGTACGCTCGGGGATTATCCAGCCGGCGCGAGACCGCCGACTGGGGGTCGCCCAGCGAGCCGAACACAATCGCCTCGGTAGGGCACGCCTGCTGGCAGGCGGTATGTACTTCGTCGCTGCCGAGCTGCCGCCCTTCCACCGCCGCGGCGAGCTGCGCTTCCCGCACCCGCTGGATACAGAAGGTGCACTTCTCCATTACGCCGCGAGACCGCACGGTCACGTCCGGGTTCTTCGCCATCGCCTCGGTTTCGGACACCTCGGCGTTGTAATCGAACCAGTTGAACCGGCGCACCTTGTATGGGCAGTTGTTGGAACAGAATCGGGTGCCAACGCAGCGGTTGTAAACCATTTCGTTGATGCCGTCAGGGCTGTGCACCGTCGCGTTGACCGGGCAGACATACTCGCAGGGTGCCTTTTCGCAGTGCTGGCAGAGCATCGGCTGGGTGACGAGTCCTGGTGATCCCGGATCGCCGCTGTAGTAGCGATCGATGCGAATCCAATGCATTTCCCGGCTGTCCTGCACCCCCTCCTTGCCTACCACGGGGATGTTGTTCTCCGCCTGACAGGCCACCACGCAGGCACTGCAGCCGGTGCAGAGCCCGAGGTCGATCGCCATGCCCCACTGCTCGCCGCGATAGACATACGGCTGATAGAGGCTCAGCACCGGGCCCTTCTCGTCGCGAGTGAATTCGGGATCGTGACGGAACTGGTCGAGTGTTGCGCTCAGGACGATCGGGCGCCCCTCCATTGCCCAGTGGGCCTGGGTCAGCGCCAACGGGTGATATTCCTGCAGGCGGCGCAGCGTTCCTGCCGCGACCCATGGCGCGTTCGCACTCCGGATCCGGTATACGTCGAAGCCGCATCCCTCCGCTACTGGTTCTGCGCCGGCATGCCTTCCGTATCCCAGCGGCAGCGTAACGCAGCCGTCGGCATGACCCGGGAGTATCAGCGCCGGCAGCGCGACCCGCCGCCCATCGCTGGCGATCTCGATGATCTGTCCGCTCTCGACGCCGAGCGTCGACGCGGTGCCTGGGCTCAGGAGTGCGGCGTTATCCCAGGTGAGCTTGGTGAGCGGATCGGGCAGTTCCTGGAGCCACGGATTGTCTCCGAAGCGTCCGTCGTACACCTTGGCGTCGGGAGAGAAGATCAGCGCGACCGTGTCATCGGCGACGACCTGAGTCGCAGACATGCCAGGTACCGCGCCCCATCGGGGTGACACTGCGACCGAGCTCTCCGAAGTGTCCGGAATCACTCCCTTCTGCACCGCCTGGTCCCAGAAGGCGGTGAAGTCGCTGCCGCCAACATCCCGCCAGCCGTCCCGCAGCATCCGGTGAGGATCCGGCGTTGCTTCCCCGGCGATCATCGCCAGCAGCTCGCCCGCGGTGAGTCCGTTGTAGAGCGGCGCGATCAGCGGCTGCACCAGCGAGGCGGTGCCGTCCAGTGCGCGGCCGTCGGCCCAGCTCTCCAGGTAGTGAGCTGCCGGGACCTGCCAGGTGGTCGCCGAGCCGGTTTCGTTCCGGAAGAGGCCCAGATGTACGCTGTTCGGCACCTTG
>DASSTY010000358.1:0-3334 GCA_035707585.1 Gemmatimonadales bacterium | reverse complement strand
CCTTGCGGCCGCTGCGCTCGGGATGACGGCGCCCCGTTATAATCCTTCATGCCCTCCATCCATCCCGCTGCCCTGTTGCCGCTGGGGCTGGCCCTGCCTGCCGCGCTGGCGGCGCAATCGGTCCCCCACCGCGTCGGATCCTGGAACCAGGACTCGCTCGGCAACCACCGCGCGGTGCTCCATGTCGCCGCCGATCAGGCGAATGTACCAGCGCTCCGCGCGCACCTCGAGTGGCGCCGGCGCGATCATCATCCGGAACTCAAACGCGTCATCGTCACCGACTCCGCCGGGCAGCGCGTCACCGACGCACTTCCGCTCCGGATCACCCGGCCCGACGGCGACGTGGCGTTCCGCCCCAGCGCGGGCGCGGGAACGTACTACCTCTACTACATGCCGTACGTCGGCACCGTCCGCTCCAACTATCCGAAGATCACCTACCCGCCGCAGGATTCGACCGCATCCGCGGAGTGGATCGCGCAAGCCGGATTGGGCAGCGGGACCGCGGCGAGCGCCTGGCAGAAGCTGCCGCGGGTTCAGACGGTGGCGTTCGAAGCGGCTGATTCGATGGACCTGATGTATCCGATGGAGCTGATCGCGACCGACAGCGAAACCGCCGCGCTGCAATCGGCCCACCGCGGTGCGGCGTTCCTGCTCTTTCCGGAAGACCGCACCCGCCCGATCAAGATGGACCACGATCTGCCGTATCGCTGGATCGGCACCGGTGCCAATGGCGCGTTCGAGGGCAGGGCGCTCCGGAGCGAGTTCTACAGCTTTCAGGTCGGCGTCTGGGCGCTGCAGCCGCTCGACAGCGTAACGCTCGCCTTGACCGATCTCGCCGGGCCCGGCGGTGCCAAGATCCCGGCGTCGGCATTCAGCTCGTTCACCACTCGCGGGGTGGACTGGCAGGGCCATGCATTCAAGCGGCACGTCGCGATCGACTCCGGCGCCGTCCACGCGCTCTGGGCCGGCGTGATGATCCCGGACTCGGCGGCAGCCGGCGACTACCGCGGGATGGCAACGGTAAAGGCAGCCGGTGTGAAGCCGGTTTCGATTGCGATCCGCATCACCATCGAGCCGAAAACGATCGCCGATCACGGCGACGACGAACCGTGGCGGCTCTCCCGCCTGCGCTGGCTCGACTCGCGATTCCGCCTCGACACCACACTCGTCCCGCCCTACACCCCGGTGACGGTGCGCGGCAACCAGCTCGGCGTGCTGGGCCGCCAGATCACTTTGGCGCCGAGCGGATTGCCGTCGCAGATCAGCAGCTATTTCACCGATGAGATGACTTCCATCGGCCCCACCGCCCGGCCGATGCTGGCCGCGCCGATCCGGTTCGTAGCGGAGGATTCCGCCGGACGTGCCGTCGCCATCAAGGGCGAAGGCGTCACCATGACCCGCCAGCTCCCCGGCGCCGCACTCTGGCAGGCGACGAGCCGGGGCGGCGCGCTGCGATTCACCACCCAGGCGCAGCTCGATTTCGATGGCAACATCGAATACAGCATCGCCGTCACCGCCGAGTCACCGACCCCGCTTCGCGATCTTCGGCTGGAAATTCCCTACCGCCGCGACGTGGCGCAGTACTTCATGGGGATGAATCAGAAAGGTGGCGCGGCGCCGGCCAGCTACGACTGGGTCTGGAACGTCAAGCGCAATCAGGACGCGGCGTGGATCGGCGACGTCAACGCCGGTCTCCAGTTCACCCTCAAGGACCAGCACTACATCCGCCCGCTCAACACCAACTTCTATCAGCTCCGGCCGCTGGTGATGCCGGAGTCGTGGTCCAACGGCAGGAAGGGCGGCTGCCATTTCCGGGCGGACTCAGCGGTCTACCGCGCCACCTGCTACAGCGGCGAGCGCACCATCGCGCCGGGCGACACGCTCTACTTCAATCTGCGACTGCTGGTGACACCGTTTCACCCGCTCGATACCAGGACGCATTTCACCGAGCGCTACTATCACAAGTACGCCCCGATCGACAGCGTGCGCGCCGCCGGCGCCAACGTGATCAACGTGCATCACGCCACGGCCATCAATCCGTTCATCAACTACCCCTTCCTCCGCCCGGAGATGATGAAAGCCTACGCCGACTCGGCGCACGCGGCGGGGATGCGGATGAAGATCTACTACACCGTGCGCGAGCTGACCTATCACGCACCCGAGCTCTGGGCGCTCCGCTCGCTGGGCTACGAAGTGCTGGCCGATGGACCCGGCGGCGGGCACTCGTGGCTCCAGGAACATCTGGTGCACGATTATATCCCTGGCTGGGTGGTGCCCGAGCTGCGCGATGTGGCGGTGGTCAACAGCGGAATCAGCCGGTGGCACAACTTCTACGTGATGGGACTGCAGTGGCTGGTGGATCACGTCGGGATCGACGGCCTCTATCTCGATGACGTCGCGTTCGACCGCACGACGATGCAGCGGGTGCGCCGAGTCCTCGCGTCGCGCGGCGGACCGGGCGAGCGGATCGATCTTCATTCGGCCAATCAGTACGATGAGCGGGACGGATTCGCCAGCAGCGCCAATCTCTATCTGGAACACTTCCCGTACATCGACCGGCTCTGGTTCGGCGAATACTTCGACTACAACTCGCCGCCCGACTACTGGCTGATCGAAATGTCGGGGATTCCGTTCGGCCTGATGGGCGAGATGCTGCAGGATGGCGGGAATCCCTGGCGCGGGATGGTGTTCGGCATGACCAACCGCCTCCCCTGGGCCGGCGATCCTCGACCGATCTGGAAGGTGTGGGATGAGGTCGGACTCCCCGACATGCAGATGATCGGCTGGTGGGCCAGGTCCGCCCCCGTCCGCACCGGCCGCAGGGACGTGCTGGCCACGACCTACCGTGGGAAAGGCCACTCGCTGATCGCCGTCGCGAGCTGGGCGCCGGACACCGTCAGCGTCCGCCTCGACATCGACTGGCGCGCGCTGGGGATCGATCGCGACCGCGCGCACATCCGCGCCCCGGCGATCCCCGATTTCCAACCCGCCGCCACCTTCCGCCCCGGCGAGCCGATCCCCGTCCCGCCCGGCAAAGGCTGGCTGCTGATCATTGAATAGCGCCGGCTCCGCGCGAGTCGTTGGGCCGGCATCCTTTTGTCTGCACAGGGCTCACCCGGAGAACCCGGAGGGCACGGAGAAAAAGGGGTCACGCGGAGGCGCGGAGAGCGCGGAGGGCGCCGGGGCCATCCGATCATCTCGGTACCACCCACAATTTCAGTGTTGTTGTTTTTGTGGACTCCGTTTGAAAACCACTCTCCGCGCCTCCGCGGCTCCGCATGAAACCATTGGCCAGCATCGCGATCCCTGGACATGGCTCACCCGGAGAACACGG
>DASSTY010000357.1:0-3638 GCA_035707585.1 Gemmatimonadales bacterium | reverse complement strand
CCGATTGAGACCGAGGACCCGCGCGACGGTATCTCCATGAGCGGGGTCGCCGCGGCGCACCACCACCGCGCTGTTGTTCCACTCGGAATCGGCGTTGGCGAAGAACACCACATCGAGGCCGGCGCGGCGCAGCTTGCGGGTGACATTCCGGGCCAGACCGTCGCGGTGCGTGGCATTGAGCACCTCGATTTCGATTCGTCCCTCCATTGGTGGGACGGCGAAGGCGTGGCCTTCTATCAGGTCGGGGGGCGGCGGACGATCTCGGAGCAGCATGGCGCCGGCGATGACCACCACCAGCGCAACTGCGGCCGCGATCAGGAGCGAACGGCTACGCGGGCGGAAACGAGGGAATTCCAAAACCGGACCGTCGGCTCGAGCAGGGGCCAGCCCGAGCGCAGCAGATGGGTGATGCGGGCCTGGGCTACCTCACGCAGCACACCGCCAGGATCGCGCGGGAGCCGCTCAGCCAATTCGGCGCGGTGCTCTCGATCGAACGGCCGCCCCGGTTCCAGATAATCGGCGCAGTACAGCATGCGCCCAACCATGTCCCACTCCGCCAGCCCAACCGAGTGATAGCGCACAGCGTCGAGGACGCCGCGGTCGAGCTCGCCCTCCGCCTTGGCCCGCGCCGCACTGGCCGGTCCGTGGCGCAACTCCGGAGAACCCGGTGTGCTGGCGGCCCACTGCTCCAGTTCGGCAGGGTCGGCGTCGCGCAGCGCATCGTGCAGCCAGACGGCCCGGAGCCACCGGTTGCGTTCGGAGTCGGGCACCCCGAGCGCTTCGGCCCAGTGCGCAATAAGCTCGGCAACTCGGGCGATGTGGTCGAGCCGCTCATTCGAGACAACGGCCCACACGGGAAGCGTGGGCCGCAAGCCGGCGGGTGTGGGGCGCGGCGGGGTCACTCGCGGTGGTCAGCTCTCGGCGCGCAACGGCGGCCGCACGGGGTGATTGTGCGCATCGACGAACACCACGCGGGGATGAAACCGATCGACCTCGGCATCGTCCACGACGCCGTACGCGATGATGATGACGAGATCGCCCGGCAGGCCGAGCCGGGCCGCGGCACCGTTGAGCTGGACCGCACCGGAGCCGCGCGGTCCCGGAATGACATACGTCGAAAACCGGGCGCCGTTGTTGATATTGACGACCTGGACCTCTTCGTTGAGGGCCAGGTCGGCGGCATCCATCAGATCCTGGTCGACCGTGAGCGATCCCTCGTAGTGCAGATCGGCCGAGGTAATCGTGGCGCGGTGAATCTTGGATTTCATCAGGTGGCGCTGCATCCGACCAGTCCATCTCCCAGAATGATGTTGTCGATCAGCCGAGTATCGCCGACTCGCCCCGCCAGCGCGACCACCGTGGCGGCGTCAACTGTGTCGACCGGGCGGAGATGATCGGGATCGGTTATCGCAATATAGTCGGCGACGAGACCGGGAAAAACCTCCAGCCGCTCTCGCATCGCTCGTTCGATGGCCGCCGCCGAGCGTTCTCCGGCGCTCCACGCCTGGTGGGCCGCCCGGAGCGCTGCGCTCAGGCCCAATGCCTGCTGGCGCTCTGCCGGATCGAGATACTGGTTGCGGCTGCTCATCGCCAGGCAATCGGGTTCCCGCACGGTCGGCGCGACGACCAGCTCGATCGGCCAGTCGAGATCCCGCACCATTCGCCGGATCAGAGTGATCTGCTGCACGTCCTTCTGGCCAAACGCGGCGACATCGGGCTGGACCAGATGGAACAGCTTGGCCACTACCGTGAGCACGCCGACGAAATGTCCCGGCCGATTGGCCCCTTCCCAGCGCTCCGCCGTCTCGCCGGGCACCACCCGGGTTTCGGCGCCGGGTGGGTACATCGTGCGCACTTCGGGGGCGAACACCAGGTCGACCCCGCGCGAGCCGGCCAACTGGCGATCCCGGTCGAGATCGCGAGGATAGCGCTCCAGGTCCTCGCCGGGCCCGAACTGCAGCGGGTTGACGAAGATGCTCATCACCACGCGATCGGTCACCGGTCGCAGGGCATCCACCAGCGCGAGATGCCCTTCGTGTAGTGCGCCCATGGTGGGCACCAGCCCAATGCGGCGGCCCGCCGCACGCTGCGCGGCAACCCATTGGCGTAGCCGAGGCACCTCGCGCATAACCGCCGCGGGGGCGGTGGTCATTCGAAGCTGTGCTCCGCGTCGGGGTACTGATGCTCGCGAACTTCGGCGGCGAAGCGCGTGGCCGCCTGACGCACCACCTCTGCCAGCTCGGCGTACTTCTTGAGAAATCGGGGAGTGAACTGCTCGTTCAGACCGAGCATGTCATGCAGCACGAGCACCTGGCCGTCGCATCCGGGGCCGGCCCCGATGCCGATGGTCGGCACGGTCAAGGCGGCGCTGACTCGACGCCCCAGTTCGGCGGGCACCAGTTCCAGCACGATGGCGCAGGCACCGGCGGCTTCCAGCGCGCGGGCATCTTCCATCAGCCGCTCAGCCGCCGCTTCCGCCCTCCCCTGCACCCGGTAGCCGCCCAGCGCATGCACCGACTGCGGAGTGAGGCCGAGGTGCCCGATCACCGGAATGCCGCGGTCTACCAGCGCGCGCACGGTCGGCGCCATTACGGTGCCGCCCTCGAGCTTGACGCCATGGCACCCGGTTTCGGCCAGCACGCGGCCGGCATTCCGGATCGCATCTTCCACCGATACCTGGTAGCTCAGGAACGGGAGATCCACGAACACCAGCGCACGGCGGGTACCGCGCCGAACCGCCGCGCCGTGGTAGATCATCTGATCGAGCCGGGCGCTGAGCGTGGTGTCGTGTCCCGCCAGCACCTGATTGACCGAATCGCCCACCAGCAGGATATCGATGTTGGCCGAGTCGAGCAGCCGGGCAAAGAGCGCGTCGTAGCAGGTGAGCATGACGATCGGCCGGCCGGCGGCTTTCATCGCCAGCAGGTCGAGCACGTTGCGCGGCCGGTCCTCACTCGGTGTAGGGTGCGAGCTCATCCAGCTCCCGTTGCCAGAAATCCCGGTCCGGCAGGCCCGGGTGAGGTATGGTGAGTCCCGGTTCGGAGATCTGCCGCTCGCCGAACCGCACGATGTCCAGATCCAGGGTGCGCGGCGCCCACCGTGCAGAGCGATGGCGCCCCAGTTCTTCTTCGATAGCCAGACAGGCCTCCAGCAGCACCCTGGGAGTGAGACCGGTCCGGATCAGCACCATCTGATTGAGATAGGGCGGCTGATCCATCCCGCCCAGCGGGGCGGTTTCCTCCACCCGGCTCTGGGCCACCAGGGTCGTTTCCGGCAGGCGGCTCAGCTTGTGGACCGCGGCGCGCAACTGGCCTGCACGGTCGCCCAGGTTACTGCCGAGCGCGATCCAGGCGAACTCCTGTGGGGCCGGCATACCACCTCGCCTCAGCTGCCAACGGCAAAGTGCCGCGCCAGGCGTTCAAGGTCATCGGCCAGCTCGCCGAGGTTGGCCACGACGTGCTCCAGGTCGGCCTGCCCGCGCGCCGCCGTCATCGCCTGCTCGGCCAGCCGGTCGGTGTCGCCGCTGGTCCGGGCCGAGGCGTCGGCCAGCTGCTCGACCTGAGCGGTGAGGGCCGTCAGGGCCGATTCCTGCGCCGCCGCGGTGGCGGCGATGGTGCGGGCGGTTTCGCCGGCATCTT
>DASSTY010000356.1:0-3803 GCA_035707585.1 Gemmatimonadales bacterium | reverse complement strand
AGGTCAGCTTCTTCTTCGGCAAATGGTTCGTGCTGACCATTCAGGAGCAGTACGGCGATGTCTTCGATCCGATCCGGAAGCGAATCCGGATGGATGAAGGGATCATCCGCCGGCAGGGGCCCGACTACCTGGCCTATGCACTGATCGACACGGTGCTCGACGGCTACTATCCCGTCATCGAGACGATCGGCGATCGGCTGCACGATCTGGAAGAGGAAATTCTCGAACGGCCTTCACAGCGAGGGCTGCACCGGATTCATCGGGTGCGGCGGGACCTGCTGGGTCTTCGGCGAGCCGTGTGGCCGCAGCGGGAAGCGGTCAATGCGATGATCCGCGACGAGAGCGGATTGGTGTCGCCCCTGGTCCGGCAGGATCTCCGCGACTGCTACGACCACGCCGTGCAGGTTGCCGATACGGTGGAGACCTATCGTGAGCTCGCTGCCAGTCTGATGGACATCTATCTCTCCAGCATGAGCCAGCGGACCAACGAAGTGATGAAGGTGCTCACCGTGATGGCCAGCATCTTCATCCCGCTCACCTTTCTGGCCGGCGTGTATGGAATGAATTTCGATTACATGCCGGAGCTGCACTGGCACTGGGCCTATCCCGTTTCACTCGTCGTCATGCTGGTCATCGCCGTCGGCATGGTGTGGTACTTCAAGCGGAAGGGATGGATCGGGCCGGACCAGTGAGAAGTGAGAAGGGAGAAGCGACTATCTATCCTGTTCCGCGGTAAACCTCGCCAGCCGCTGGCGGATGTCGCGAACGGTCGGTTGAAGAGCCGGGTCGGCATCGTGCCAGAGATCCACGAGGCGGTTGTAGTACTTCGCGGCGTTCGCGTCATCGCCGCGGGCTTCATAAAGTTCGCCCAGGCGCTTGAGGGCGGGCGCAAGCTGGATGGCATCACTGATAAGACGCCTCAGACTCGGTGCATCGACGGCACGCTGATAATAGATCCTTGCCGAATCGACTTGCCCCATTCGGTCGTACACTCGTGCGAGCCCATACAGCGCCTCGGGATCGGGACCGAGACCGTGATAGCGCTGGAATGAGGCGATAGCCTCGCGCAGCCGCCCCTCGGCAAGTTCAGTCTCGGCTTGCGCCAATAGAATTCCGGGCCGGCGGAGCGGGCCCCCGCTCAGCGACTTTCGCTGCTCGGCCAACAATTGGGCGGCCGTTTCGGGATGGCCCGCGCGCGCGTATAGTGTCGCGACCGCATCATAAGGGCGGTCGAGCGGCGGCATGGAATCGAGGGGATGCAGGGCCAGCGCCGCGGCCAGTTGCTGCAGCGCGGCTTGCGGACCGGAGCCATACTCCAGATCCAGCATTCCCCTGGTGGTGGCGCCGACGGTAACGTAGAGCGGCGCGTTGTCCTGGTTTTCGATCCCGACCATCGTCTGATCGATCAATTGGCGCGACTCGGCGATACGCCCCTCGGCGGCGGCCACCGCGGCGAGATCGAGATCGGTCCGCAGCCCAAGATTTGGATCATCGGAGTACTGCCGCTGCGCCACCCGGGCCGCGCTGTCGGCGGCCCGGTACTCACCACGGGCCCACAGCAATGCATACTCGTCGTGCAGGTCGGGGCTGTTTGGCACCAGCTTGCGGAGCTGCTTGAGCGTCGCGTCCGCGTCGTTGAAGCGGCCCTGACCGGCCTGTGCCACGGACAGCTTCTGCGCCGCGCTCACTTCCGGATACAGCCGGAACTCGCGTGCCGCGACCTGCTCACCTTCAGCGTAGTTGCCGCTGAAGTTGAGCTGCGCTGCCAGGTTATTGAGGGCGACGGGGTGGGTGGAATCGATGGCGAGCACGGCGCGATAAGCCGCCTCACTGCGCACAGGATCGAACTCTACCTGGCCGAAATACGTCCCGATCGCCAGCTGACGCTCGATTTCGGGCAAGCGGTCGCGATGATCATAGGCGCGACGGGATGCCGCCGCTGTCTGATCGAATGGCGCGGCCGTGTTGTGGTAGTCCACCGCCAGTTTGCGCCATGCCATGGCGAACCCGCTATCAAGCGCCACCGCTTCGCGGAGCAGCGGAATCGCCTCAGCAAAGCGCCCCTGATCGGACAGCCGCACTGCTTCGCTGTATTTCCGGAGCGCCGGAAGCGAGGCCGTGGTGACCTGTTCCAGCGGCCGGTCCTGCCGAATCGTCACCAGCGATTCGCCAATCCGCTCCCGCAAATGTTTGGACAGCCGATCGGTGGCAGACACCAGCTCGGCATCGCTCGACGCGGTTTCGCGGACCGCGGTGAGCACCTGCCCGTTAACCGGAGATACCAGGGTGGCTGACAGCACGTAGCCCTTGCCCAGCGGATCGATCTGTCCCGTCACCACGGCGCGAATCCCGGCCCGTTCGGCGACTTCACGTGCCAGGCTGGCCGGCAGTACGCTCGCGTCGGGATGCTCCATCCGCCGGAGTGCATCGCGCACAGTCTGCTGATCGGCCAGCCGCACCGTGGTCGATTGTGCGAGGTCGACCCGGAACGCCTCCGTGAGTGAGGTGCCGAGCGTGGTGTCGGATGTGTGGTTTTCGAAATCGGCGAGGAGGAGCGGTTCGCGCTGGCGGAGCGTACCCGAAGCCATCAGAGTGCCGACCGGGCCGATCCCGAGCAGCCGCATCGCCGTGTAGCCGCCGGCAACCAGCGCCAGCAGCGCGAAGGCCGCCGCCCCACCCATCAGCGCCTTGCGCCAGGTCAGCCACCGCTGAATTCCCTGGGACGGTGTAGCAACGCTCATCCCGGCCGTGCGGGCGACGGCGCGGTGCCGCTCGTGTCGCGCGGTCGCCAGCAGCACCGGCAGGCCCGCCAGCAGCAATGCCGCGGCGGCTCCCAGCACCCACCAGGGAAGCCCCAGCTTCAGGACTGCGAAATAGACCCCCGCGAGAATCAGCAGAGAAACCACCGCGAAGACGGCGAGCACCCGGCCCGGTTCCGAAATCCGGATGGCGCGGCGGGTGCCGGAGGAGATCACGGGAGGCGCCGCGGCCGGAGTCATTCCGGCGGTGGGGGTTATCGCGGACTCGAGTTGCGGAACCAGTTCCGCGGCGCTCTGCCAGCGATCGGCTGGCCGCTTCTCGAGGCAGCGCATCACCAGCGAATTGAGGGCCGGCGTAACCGTCGGCCGGTGCTGGATCAGCGGGTCGGGTGTCTGAGTGATGTGGGCCGCGAGCATCGCCTGCGGGGTAGCGGCGGTAAAGGGCAGCCGGCCGCTCAGCATCTCATACGCCAGGGTGCCCACGGCGTAGATGTCGGCGCGATGATCCACATGCGGATCGGCAGCGGCCTGCTCGGGCGCCATGTAGGCCGGCGTGCCCAGCGCCACGCCCAGCGAGGTCAGAGAAGACTTCCCGCTCGAGGCGCTTACCGCCTTGGCGACTCCAAAGTCGGTGACGACGGCATGCCCTTCGGAGAGGAGCACGTTGTCCGGTTTGATGTCGCGGTGAACCACTCCGTTCCGATGGGCGTAGGCCAGCGCATCGACTATTTCGCGGAGGATCCGGGTTGCGTCGGGAATCGGCAGCTCGCCCTCGCGAGCCAGTTTGGCCCGGAGCGATTCGCCGGCGATGAACGGCATGATGTAGTAGAGGAGATCATCCGAGGCGCCGGCCGTCAGCAGCGACACCACGTGGGGGTGCTGCAGCCGTGCCGCGAGCTGGATTTCGCGCTCGAACCGCTCGACGTTGACTGCGGCGCCCATCTCGGGCGGCAGCAGCTTGATGACCACCTGGCGTCCGAGCCGGGGTTCTTCGGCGAGGAAGACGCGGCTCATCCCGCCGCCGCCCAGTTCTTTCAGGATGCG
>DASSTY010000355.1:0-5018 GCA_035707585.1 Gemmatimonadales bacterium | reverse complement strand
GTTCGCCTCGGCTGACTTTCAGACCTGGTCATTCCAGGTGGTTCGACACGTCCAACACTCCGGAGCCGAAGACGTCTGGGCACCAGCGCTCCGTGCCAAAGCTTCGTTCGTCGGTCAGTCTGGCCGACTGGAGCGGCTGCACGGGCTGCGGCGCGGGTTGGTGATGGACCTGCACCCCGAGCTGACCGCCGTCTCGGCCGGCGCGCGCGCTCCCGGCGGGTCATACTCGCGCGAGCCGGTAGACCCCGAACTCGGCGGCAGCATGCGATGGGGAGTCACCAACAACTTGACCCTCAACGCCGCAGCCAATCCCGATTTTTCGCAGGTGGAAAGCGATGCGGGCCAGATCAATCTCGATCCGCGCCAGGCGATCTTTTTCCCCGAAAAGCGACCTTTTTTTCTGGACGGAATCGAGCAGTTCGCCACCCCCAACAACCTGATCTATACCCGCCAGATCGTGCGGCCGGTCGCCGCGGTCAAGCTTACCGGAAGATCCCTGGGAACCGACCTCGCCGTGCTGTCGGCGGTGGATGCACCGGTCAGCTCCAGTACCGGGCATCACCCGATTTTCAACCTGCTCCGACTCCAGACCGATATCGGTGGCGGCTCGCAGCTCGGGTTGGCCTACACCGATCGGATCGATGGGGGTGACTACAATCAGGTGGCCGATCTTGATGGCCGGGTGGTGTTCGGTGGAGTCTACGCGGTGGTGGCGCAAGCTGCGGCGAGTCGTACACGCACCGATGGGAAAATTGCCACAGGCCCGCTCTGGACCCTCCGATTCGACCGCAACGGGCATCGGTTCGGGTGGCGCACGTACTTCGGGGGAGTGGGCGATCAGTTCATTACCCAGAGCGGCTTCATCGGGCGGCGTGGACTGGTCAACGCCAATGTCGTTCCGAATTTCACCTTCTATCCCAAACCGGGCTCCCTGGTCCAGCGAGTAACCACGGCGGTGACGCTCGGCGAATCATGGGATTATCAGCATTTCATCCACAATCAGGGCGTCCAGAATCGGGCCTTGCACCTGGATGTGAATTCGACGCTCCGAGGTGGCTGGACTGTGGCGGCCGGCTGGTTCCTGGAATCATACGGCTATGATCCCGCGCTGTTCGACGGATACTATCTCGGCGTGCCCGACGGCAGCGGCGGCATCCGTTACGAGCCATTCGTAGGCCAGTCTGAGATCGACAACAACGAAGGGTACGTTCGAATCGTGACCCCAGCCTATACCGGCTTCGATGCCAACATCTTCGCCCTGTATGGCAATGACGAGAATTTTTCCGAGTGGTCATCGGGTCGGTTGCTCAACATCGCGGCCAGCATCAACGCGCGCCCCACCGATCAGTTGCGGTTGTCATTCACCTACAATCACCAGCAGGTGAACCGCCGCACCGACGGCAGTCTGGTGCTGCTCAACCGGATTCCGCGGCTCAAGATGGAGTATCAGCTCGCCCGCCCGCTCTTCATTCGGCTGGTGGGAGAATACGATGCCAGCAAGCAGGATAGTCTGCGCGACAACTCACGGACCGAATATCCGATCTACTTGGCGGATGGGAACGGGGGATTCGCCCGGGCAGGCGCAGTGGAGAACAACAGCTTCCACGCCGAGGCGCTGGTCGCCTTTACCCCGACGCCGGGCACCGTGGTCTATGCCGGCTACGGCAGCACCATGGCCGACACCGAATCATTCAGCTTTCGGTCGCTTCGGCGCGAGCGGGACAGCTTCTTTGCGAAGGTGAGCTATCTCTTCCGGCTCTGACGGGTACTCGATCCTGGGCCCGGCGAACGCGTCGTAGATTCGCCGGTGCGCCAGGTAGGACCAGTCGTCATCGCGAGTGTAGTACTCGGCTACCCACGTCTGCAGCACCTCCAGCATGGCATCCTGCTCGGCGGCAGAGGCGTATTTGTGCGGCTCCCACGGTCGCTGGCGGTTGTGGGCAAGGCAGGCTTCCAGCCCGGGATTCATGAAGATGAGCCGTGTGGCTGCATGCGACGCGGCTTGAATCAGCTCACCGTAGCATCCTTCGATTACCCAGTTCGGATGATTGGCCAGATAGCTGTCGAGCGCCCGATGGATGTCCTCCGGCGCACGGCGCACGGCAATCTGGTCGGGCTCCCACACGATCGAGTCAAGATCGAGGTGAGGGACGCCGTGCCGCTCGGCCAGGTGCCGGGCGTAGGTGGTCTTGCCGGAGCCGGAATTGCCCATGATCAGGATCCGGGTTGCGTCGGGCATGTCAGGCGGCTTTCAGGTGATAATCGGCCGGCTCGGTCTGATCGGTGCCAGGCACCGCACCGGCCAGGTTCATGAACACGGTTACGATCGCGGCCACCGCGAGATTGACGATCACCGCGTACAGCGCGGCATAACCCGGCACGACCAGGCCGCCGAGGTGCAGTGCATATACCGAGCTCTGGAAATGCTGCGCCGCCGCCATCGCAGTGCCCACCACCATTCCGGCCACCCACCCTGCCAGCAGCGCTCGGCCGTGGAACCAGCGGGTAAAGAGACCGATCACGATCGCCGGCAGAGTCTGAATGATCCAGATTCCGCCGAGCAGCTGGAGCTGGATGGCGTACTCAGTGGGCAGCAGGATGATGAACGCCAGCGCACCGACCTTGATTACCAGTGAAATCAACTTGGCCGTCTGGGCTTCTTCCGGGCCGCTCAGCGGACGCTTGAGCCAGCCGCACCAGATGTTGCGTGTAAAGAGGTTGGCCGCGGCGATCGACATGATCGCGGCGGGCACCAGCGCGCCGATCGCGATGGCGGCAAAGGCAACGCCCACGAACCATCCCGGAAAGTGCGCCAGGAAGAGCGCCGGCACGGCAAAGTTGGCGCCGAACTGCTTGAACCAGGGCGCGTACGCGGTGTTGCTCTGCACATGCGACGCCAACGCCATGTAGCCCAGCAGCGCGATCAGCGCCAGCACAATCGAGTAGGCCGGCAGCAGCGCCATGTTGTGCCGTACCACCTGACGGCTCCGAGCGCTGAGCACGCCGGTAATGGCATGCGGATAAAGAAACAGCGCCAGCGCCGAGCCGAGTGCCAGAGTGGCGAATGCACTGGCATTGCCGGGGCCGGCGGCAGATGGCATCTGGAGGAGGAGTTTCTCTTTCGGCACCGCGTCGAAGATGGCGCCGAACCCGCCCAGGTGCGCCGGAATGATGATGACCGCGGCGATGACAGTCACGTAGATCAGGATGTCTTTTACCAACGCAATCAGCGCCGGGGCCCGGAGCCCCGAGCTGTAGGTGTACGCCGCCAGAATAGCAAAGGCGATGATCAGCGGGAGATCGCCGGCCAGGCCGTGCGCATGGAAGCCGAGTCCTGCAATCACCACCTCGATGCCAACCAGTTGCAGTGCGATGTACGGCATCGTTGCGATGATCCCGGTGACGGCTACTGCCAGCGAGAGCCCGGGGCTGCCAAAGCGCGCCGCCACGAAATCGGAAGCGGTGATGAACCCGCGCCGGTGCGACACCGACCAGAGCCGGGGAAATACCAGGAACACGAACGGATACACCAGCAGGGTGTACGGCACCGCAAAGAAGCCGATCGCGCCGGCGCCGTACATCAGTGCCGGGACGGCCACCAGTGTGTAAGCGGTGTAGAGATCGCCGCCCAGCAGAAACCAGGACACGACGACGCCGAACCGCCGGCCGGCCAGCCCCCATTCGTCGAGCCGGGTCAGATCGCCCCGTCGCCAGCGGGAGGCCACGAAGCCGAGCCCGGTCACCAGCGCAAAGAGCAGAACGAAGACGATCGTTGCGGGCCAGTTCATTGCGCAGTCAGAGCCTGGAATTCAGGGTTGTGACGAATCGGATCCCAGATCGGATCCAGACGAAGCTCCCCCAGCCCCAGCGTTGCGGGCTCGCTCATGAGCCGGTGCACCGTGGCAATCGCCTCGGCGGGCCGGCCGGCATAGACGTACGCCACAGCGATCCACCGCTGCAGCACGATTCCGGTCAGATGATCCTGCGTTGGCGGCAGATCGCGTTGTGCCTGCGCCGCCTGCCGGACGGCGCCCGCTGAGTCGCCGGCCAGCGCCAGTGCCACGGCCCGGTAGCCCTCGATCATCGCACGGATCCCCGCCGAGCTGCGCGCGTCGGCGCTGGGCCATCGGGCCAGCGCGCGATCGGCTTCCACGATGGTGGAGTCGGCCAGGGCTTGCGACCGCCCACGATCGCCCGCGCAACGCCACAGGAGCGCCAGCGACAGATCTCGCGGCGGCACCGCTTCCAGGAACGCCGACCGGGGTACCGACTCGAGCTGAGCGATTGCCGTCGGATAATCCCGCCGCACCTGAGCCAGTGCGGCGCGGAGCCGGGCGGCAGTCTCGGGCGACATCTGCTGAACCGCCGCGCTCGCCACGTCGCGAGCCCGTGCCGAATCGCCCACGCCGTCGAGCAGCAGTTGAAATCGCTGGAAGCTGACCGATCCCAGCGGTGCCAGTGCGAGCGCCCGGGCAAACTCGCTGTCGCCCTCCTGATAGCGGCGCATCAGACCATAGGTCTCGGCCAGCACAGCTGCCACGCTGGCGTCGTGCGGATTGGCGGACTTGGCGCGCTGAAAAGTGGCAAGCGCGTCGTCCCAGCGGCCCATTCGTCGCTGAACCAGACCAATGGCAATCAGGATGCTGCCGGAACGCGGGCTCAACGTGGCGCCGGCTTCGAACTGCGCCAGCGCGCCCGGATAATCTGCGCGAACGAAGTAGAGATAATATCCCGCTGCCAGCCGGGCTTCCAGCGATCCTGGCGCCAGCGCGCCGGTGCGCTCGTATGCATGATAGGCCGGGAGCGTGTCAAACGTGATGCCCTGATGGAGCAGCCAGCTCCGCGCCTCGGTGAGCAGCGCCCACGCCTGGGCAAACTTCGGATCGATCGCCACCGCCTGCGCTGCCAGCGCGGCGGTCAAGGTATCGGGGCCGTAGATGCCGATGCTGTCGCGCGACGCAATGGCGCGATAATAGAGCTCCAGCGCGGCGAGGTTGCTGGTCGCCACCGCGCTCACC
>DASSTY010000354.1:0-4284 GCA_035707585.1 Gemmatimonadales bacterium | reverse complement strand
AACAGTCTCCACGCTCCCCAGACCGAGAGCCGCAGCGCCTCGAAGCCCTCGTCGCTCACATCCCCAATGGTCCACCGGACGCCCACGGCAGGCATGTTCAGATCACCCGGCTTCGCCGTTCGGCCCGCGCCGGTGCTACCGTCCGGCTCAGTCGCTTGCGGAACAGCAGGAGCGGCATGTCGTACTCCCGCAGTTCGCCTTCCGGTGTGTGATAGCGGATCCGGTCGATCTCTTCGCCCGCGGGAAGGTACCCCAGCCGCTGATACAGCCGGATCGCGCCGGCATTGTGCGGCTCGACGCCGATCTGCGCCTGGAGATATTCTCGGCTGATCAGGGCGTGCTCCGCCTGCTCGATCAGCCGGGTGCCCAGCCCCAGCCCCTTGAGCGGTGAGCGCACCCGCAGCGCCCAGATGATCCCGATCCGTTCTGAGCGATACCGGTCAAGATCGATCCAGACCTGTCCCACTGACGCGCCACGAGCTTCGGCAACCAGCATCAGCTGGCGGCCGGCAGTCTGGCCTCGGAACGTGTTCTCGATGATCGAACGATGTTCGGTGAACCGGCCATCCCACTCCAGTGCGGAGAGGTCCTCAGTCTGAACCTGACGAATGGTGACGTCGACCGGGAGGGTAAAACGCGACAGTACCGTCTTCTCAGTCATTGGTCTCCTTCCACCAGAGCCGCGTCCGCCTCCCGCCGGTACCGGAGTCTGTTCCGGGCGGTCGGGCGATCAACCGCGCCCCAATGGTATTTGTATTCCTCGCGTCCGCGGAGGAAGTCGAATTCGGTGCAGCCTTCCTGCACCGCTGCTTCGATGGCGTAGCCCACCATGATCGTTCCCACATTCAGGCGAGCGAATTCCGGGTCGAAGCCGCCCAGATAATAGCAGACTCGGCCATGAGCCACGAACCCCAGCCAGGCCGCGGCGGGCCGATGATTGAACCACAGTGTGTAGAGCCGCAGACGATCCGCGGTGAGCTGCGCAGCGACGACTTCGCGAAGAAATCGACGAACCCCGGGATAATCCAGCACTCCCGGTTCGTTACGGCTGCGCCAGCGGGACTCATGTAACGTTGCCAGGGCGTCGAAATGTTCCGAGAGATTGTCACGGCCGGCCCGGGTGAACTGGAACTTTCCGGCGCGGCCCAGCCGGCGCCGATAGTAGCGATAGCGATCCCACTGTCGCGGCGCAATCGCGGAAAGTTCTTCGGCGTTGACCGGGAGACACAGCACGGGGCAGGGTCCGTCCGGCGTTACGGTTCCAGTCCAGCCGGCCTCGTCGGGCACGGCCGACAAGGGAGACTCGCACGGCAACTGTCGCAGGTCAACCTGGTCCCATTCGCGCGCACGCCGCGCCAGCCAGCGCCACAGCGCCGGCGCGATGCCCGGGATCTCTGGCTCGATCAATGCCCCAAGGTGGTCGGAGTTGCCGCTGCCGATCAACCGCACCTCGCGAACACCGTCGGAATCATCGCTGCAGTAGAGTGGAACCAGGGCGGCCAGGCGCCCTTCCTGGTAGCAGGCGAGCGGCCATAGCGTACCCTGGCCGAACGCGCGCCACCAGGGAATCAGCCACTCAGGCGACTGAAATGGTGACGCGTCCGGCGCTCGTTCCCACAGCGCCTTCCACTCGTGTCTCAGTCGAGGGGATCTGCCGAGCGCTGCCATGAGCCGCAGATCGGGTGAGCGGCCGGTACTCAGCACGAGGCAGACGCGGCGGTGAGATCGATCTCTTCTGCACCCGGCCCATAGTCGGTCGCGTGGCACAGCCGGCGGTAGAGCGCAAAGTACCCGGCCGTCATCGCCGCCGCGGAGAACCGCTCGCGCGCCACCTCACGGCAATGCTGATGATCCAGCTCACCGGCTGCTTCGATGGCATCCGCCATTTCCGCGACCGACTCAACCAGAAATCCGGTGCGCCCCTGGTCGATGATGTCGGCCAGGGCATCCTGCCGGTACGCTACGACGGGCGTGCCGCAGGTGAGCGCCTCCATCGCGACCAGCGAACTGGTTTCGGGTACCTGGCTGGGGATCACCAGACAGTGCGCCGCCGAGAGGAGCCGCACCTTGCGCCGCCTGCCTACGGGGCCGACGAAACGCCGCAGCCGATCGAGCCGTGGTGCAATGGCCGTCGCGAAGTAGCGTTCGTGCGCCTCGAACGGGTAAACCTGCCCACCAAGAAGCATCGGCCGCCCGGCGCGTGCCGCCGCTTCCAGCGCCAGATGGAATCCCTTTTCGGGACAGATCCGGCCAAGTCCCACTATGAATGAGCGGCGGCGCGGCATCGGCGCCGGAAGCGACAGGCTCACCCCGTTGGGAACCAGGTACAACGGCTCGGCCAGTTCCCGACAGGCCCTTCGCTGCGATTGTGACACGCACTGCAGCCAGGTGTCGGGACGATCGGGGTGCAGCGCCTCGGCCGGATACCACGAGGGCGGCAGGTGCAGCGTCACCAATACCGGGACGCCGGGCGGCGGGAGATACCGATAGAAATCGAGCCCGTGGAGGTGGACCAGATCCACCGGGGTGGACTGGACGATTCGCTCGAGTGTGGCGCAGAGCGCCAGGTGAGTTTCGCCGTAGGCTTGTGGACCGGCGTGCGGTGGCATCGCCGGTACCGTGACGAGTTCGCCGGCCACCGACGATCCCTCGCAGGCGACGACGATCGAACGATGGCCGGCGGCCGTCAGCGCCTGGTCCAGCATCCAGAGAACCTGTTCTGCACCGCCGACGGAATCGGACCCGACCGTCGCCAGCGGGTACGACACATTCACTACTGTCAAAGTCATAATGGTTCAGTCAGCCGAAGTTCTTCGAGCGCCCGTCCGGCCAGCGCTCGCCAGCGGGAGCCGTCGACGCCCCAATCATGTTGTTCGTAGTAGAGCGGGCCGGCATGCGGCGGTTCGGTAAAGCGGTACCGTGGTGCCCGGCGAAATCGCTCGACCGATGTCCCGAACCGCGCCAGGGTCGCCGCCTGGGTGCGAAAGCACGCGATCATTTGCTGCTTCTGTTCCTGCTCGGCGCTTGACAGCTCGATCGTCCGCACCGTTCGGCGGGCCGGCAAGAACTCGCCGGTAATCAGCGCGCCATTGCGCAGATGGTACGAGGCGAACTCGACGATCGCCGGAGGGACGATCCCGCCCCGCGCCAGGATTCGGCACGCCGCGTGGACGGCGAAAGCCGTGGCATCGTGGTCGGGGTGCCCGCCTTCGTAGGGATGGGTCAGCACGATATCAGGCTGTTGGGTGGCGAGCTGGATCAGGAGCCGCCGGGTCAGGGCAGGGAGGTCACCCGAAGCTGCCTGATCGGCGACGCCAGCTCCGGCCAGCTGCGACGCGGGGACTCCCGCCAGTGCCAGCGCGCCGATTGCCTCCGCGCGGCGTGCTGCGGCGTACTCCCGCCAGCCGGCGAAGCCGGCAGCATGCGCGTCGCGAAGATCGCGCGGTGCGCCGTCGGTGACGTGGATGATCGCGGGGCGGATCAAGTGACAGAGCCGGCCGCCGGCGCCGATGGTCTCGTCGTCCGGATGCGCCGCGACCACCAGCACTACCAGGGCCGGGTCGTCTCCCGCCGCACGGCACAGGCGATCCAACCGGCTCCGTGTCGCCGGTACTGCGGTCCTGGCCGGCATGACGGTTACGCGTTCACGAACTTGTTGAACCGGTTGTTGGCTTCCGGGCTGTAGAGGAACTTGATGTCGCTCTCGTCGAAATGCTGGAAGAACTCATCCCAGCTGATCGGCTTGAGATCCTCGTCGCGATCGCCGAAGTCGATTCGGATCATCCCGCCGGTGCCGTCCACGACGGCGGGGCGGCCGCCGCGCTCCTCCGCCCAGTGGCGGATCGTTTCATGATCCTGCGTTGTCTGTGCGCTTGGCATCATTCACTCCTGTGTTTAAGAGCCGCCGGCCAGGGCTGCCGCGGCACTGGCAGAGAGGATGATGTATGGGAATCAATACAGCCGTGGTGTGGGTCACAGGAGCAAGACGGACAGGCGGACGGGGGGACAGACGGACAGTGGCGGGAAGACGGGAAGGCGGGAAGACGGGAAGGCGGGAACGCGGGAAGGTGGGACGGGTCTCGAGCCGCAGGCTGTCATACTGAACAGAGCGAAGGATCTTGCCGGCGGTACTGGTACGCCGCTGCGGGCGTCGGGGCGCGAGAGCGTCGTCATCCCGAGCGAGCGCAGCGAGTCGAGGGATCCAGCCCGCGATACTGGTGGCTCGCCGCGTCGGTCGGGGCATCGCCGGCAAGATCCCTCGACTCCGCGGCCTGCGGCCGCTTC
>DASSTY010000353.1:0-3620 GCA_035707585.1 Gemmatimonadales bacterium | reverse complement strand
CGATCACCGCCACCGCCAGCGAGCTCCGGAGATCGCCCAGCAGCAGGATCACTACCAGCAGCGAGAGCGCACCGCCGGCCACGATCTCCTGCACCAGATTGCTCAGCGCGTTGCTGACGAAATCGGCCTGCGCGGCAACGGTGGTGACCTTGACGTCGGGAAATTCCTGGGAGAGCTGCGCCAGGGCTGTCTGGATGTTGCGGGTGACCTTGACGGTATTTGAGCCGGCGTCCTTGTACACCACCAGGCCCACCGCCGGGTGACCATCCAGCCGGGTGAGAGTGACCGGATCGGCGGAGCCGAGCGTCACGGTGGCGACATCGCGCAGATGGATTCCACTTCGCGCCGGGCCCACCGGAGTGTCGCCGATCTGATCTACATCATGGAATTCGGTGAGTGCCCGCACCGAGAAGCGGAACTGTCCTCGCCGAATCGTTCCGCCCGGCGCGCTGGCGTTGGCGGCTTCGATTGCCTTGGCGACATCATCCGGCGAGAGATCGAGCGAGCGCATCCGGTTGGGGTCCACATCCACCCGGATTTCATCCTGCGGCGCGCCCACCACCGCCACGCTGGCAACTCCGTCGAGCTGCTCCAGGCGGCGGCTGTGCACATCTTCCGCGGTCCGTGCTATCGAGCGAAGATCACCGGGACCGGTGAGCGCCAGCACGGCAATCGGCCGCTCGCCGGGATCGCTGGTAAGGAGCGTTGGGCGCTCGGCCCGCTCGGGGAGCTGGCTCCGCGCATTGTCGAGCCGCTCGCGCACCGCCAGCACGGTGGCCGGCATGTCGGTGCCCCAGGAGAAGCGCGCGGTGGTGGTCACCTCGCCGTTGCGGCTCACCGAGCGGAGGTCCACCAGTCCCGGCGTCGCCGCGATCGCCTCTTCCACCGGCTCCGCTACAAAACGCGAAACCTCGGTGGCCGCGGCGCCGGGATAGAGAGTGCGGATAGTAAGAACGGGGAGGGAGACATCGGGCAGCAGCGAAACCGGGAGCCGTTCCAGCGAGATCGCGCCGAGCAGCACCACCGCGATGACCGCCGCGATGGTGGTGATCGGCCGGGCGATGGCGCGGTCAGAGAGGGACATGGGTGTGGCTGCTAACCGTCATTCCCGCGCCCATCATTCCCCGGAAGGCCGTCGCCCCCGTGAAGGCCGTCACCCCCGGGAAGGCCGTCACCCCCGGGAAGCCCGTCACCCCCGGGAAGGCCGTCACCCCCGGGAAGGCCGTCACCCCCGCGGAAGCGGGGGTCCAGCCGCTGGATTCCCGCTTGCGCGGGAATGACGATTGACGCGCGGGTGATGGCCTTCGTGGGCGCGGGCAGGCCATTCATTGACCCGACGCGCTATCACTCACCAGCCGCACCGGCGCGTCGTGCGTCAGCGTCAGGTGCCCTTCCACCAGCACCGTATCGCCCGGCTGCACCGGGATCTCTCCGCTGGATGAATCGGGAAGGATTTCAGTGTCCACCCCATTGCTACGCCCCGGATTGACGTAGGTCCACTCGGCATGGCTCTTCTTGACCACGAACACCAGCGGGCGGCCATCGCGTTCGATGATGGCGGGCGCCGGAACCAGAATGCGATCGGGAAGACGGGTGGACTCCAGCCGTACGTCGGCATACATGCCGGGACGGAGCACGCCGTTGTTGCGAACCCGAACCAGCGCGCGGCCAGCGCGAGTGGTGCTGTCTACTAATGGAAGGATCGCTTCGATGGTGCCGTGCAGCGGGTGATCGGGCGTAGCAGCCGGGATCACCACGGCATCGCCGCCCCGGCGAATCAGCGGCAGGTCGTGCTCCAGCACCGCCGCTTCGATCCGGAGGTTGTCGATATCCACCACCGTCGCAATGTCGCCGCCGACGCCGACCCGCTCGCCGTCGGCCACGTTCACTTCGTCAACGACACCATCGAACGGCGCGGTGATGGTGGCACGCTCGCGGTCGAGCTTGGCTTTCTCGAGATTGACCTGGGCTCCCTGCAGTCCCGATCGCGCCAGCGCGTTGGCGCGCCGCTCGGCGGTCGGCGCGTGGCCGGTGACCAGCGAGTCGGGAACGATGTTGTCCTGATAGCTCACCCGCGCCGCCGCCACCTGCGCCTCGGCGTCTTCCACCGCCAGATCGAACGGCCGAGGATCCAGCTTGACCAGTGCCTGGCCCCGATGGACCCGGTCGCCGGGATGGACCAGAACCTCCTGCACCGTGCCGGCCGTTTCCGCCTTGAGGTGAGCCACTGCGGCGGCGCGCACCTGGCCCGTCGTGGCCACGGAGAGAACCAGGTCGCCCTTGCGCACCGGTGCGCCCACTACCGGGAGCGAGATCGGCGGCGCCGCGCGGGCGCCGGCGGTGGGGTCGGTATCGTCGGCCGCGGCCGACTTGCCCTTGCAGCCCGGCAGCGCCAGGGCGGCGAGGACCAGACCGGCGGAGGCGAGAGTGATCGGGATGCGAGTCAATGCCATCCGCGGAGGGCTCCAGTTGGGGAGTTGGGAGTCAATGAGATAAGATGCATCGGCGGTACGGAATGCGCACCCCCTCGACCAGCGCGGGCGTGTCATTGCGAGGAGGCCGAAGGCCGACGAAGCAATCCCGTGGCCCGAGCACCGGAGTCCCGTGGTGACATGGCTCCCGTACCATGCGTCAGGGGATTGCTTCGTCGGCGGCTCCGCCGCCTCCTCGCAATGACAGGTTCCGCGCCGCCACGTCCTTCCCCACTGGCGGCATGCCGGAGCCGTAGATCACCACGATCGGGAGCCCGTCTTCCGATTGCTCCACGATCGCCACCTCGTCGCGTCCCCACGCCCAGCCGGGATACTGCTCGGTCTTGGCACCGAGCCGCACCGGGCCGAGGTAGGCGCCGGTCGAGTCGAAGACATCGAGCAGCGTGACCGTGGAGTCGCCTCCGTTGTCGCGCCGAACCCAGATGTTGCCGTCGCGATCCACATCCAGCGATTCGAACGCCGGAACCGTGTTGGGGATGTCACTCTTATGGAAGGCCTTGCGCAGCGCGTTCTCATCCCAGCTGGCCGGCGAGTGCATGAAGTTGGTGACCGCCGCGTCTACCGCCGCGTCCTTGCGGCTCTCCGCCAGTGGCGGGGCGGTCCAGTCTCGACCGAACACGCGCGCCGTGTCCTTGCCGTCGGGGCTCACCACCAGGCGATAGTCGCCGCTCCAGCCATAGATCGCGCCGCCGGCGGGATTGATGGCGATCCGCACCGCCGGCGTGAACGGCACCGCCGTCATCATCATCATCTTGTTGCCGCCACTGCCGCCCGACACCGACCAGGACTTTCCTTCCTCGCCGTGGTCCGGTATGCCAATCGTATCCACCGTCGTACCATCCAACCGGAAGCGGATGTAATGGGCGCGGATCTTGTCGTTCCGCTGGCCGGAGGTGGGGATGTAGATCAGTCCGGCGCGATCGACCGTGATGTCGCTCCAGTAGCAGCAGCTCGACGCCCAGCTTCGGAGATAGGTGCCGCTGGTGTCGAACACCGAGGTGCGGGAGAGCTGGGGGTCGTGCACCACGAGATTGGCGCCGTGCACTGCGATGAAGGTCGAGCGGAACTCACCCGGCCCCTCACCCTCGCGGCCGATCGTGCGGATCAGTTTTCCGTCCGGACCGATCA
>DASSTY010000352.1:0-12471 GCA_035707585.1 Gemmatimonadales bacterium | reverse complement strand
CTGCGACCCGAAGAGCGCCATCTCCCACCGCTGCACAATCGCGTCGTGGACGGCGACAGCTCCGCCGCCATTCAGCACATCCAGCCCGCTGTAGAGCCCTACCAGGAGGATCATCGGGTAGAGTTCGCGAATGGCACGCCCGGCCGGTCCCAGATCGGGGCGGGACGCCAGCACCACCAGCAGCACGATGAGAACGTGCGCCGCCAGCAGCCACCAGCAGCCGGGATACCGGGAAGCGCGAAGGATCACCGGCACGGTGACGATCGCGACATAGCCGAGCAGCAGGAACTCGACCGGCCGCAACCGGGCCAACCATTGGCGGATCAAAGCCATCCTGACTGGCGGTACCACCGGTACGTTTCCGCCAGGCCGGCCTCGACATCGTGAGCCGCGCGCCACCCGGTGGCTTCGATGAACGGCCCCGGGTCACCGGTCCACGCCGGCTGGAAGAATTCGTTGGCCTTGTCGGCGGTAAGGATCGTCGCCTTGCCCGCCAGCTTCGCCGCAGTACCGGTAATCGTGAGCACGCCACGCCCGATGGCCGGCGGAATCGGAATCAGCCGGACCTTGCGCCCCATCGCCCTGCCAACCGCCCGCACCAGCTCGGCGCTGGTGACGATCTCCGGATGACAGGCGCAGAAAATCCGCTTGTGCACCGACGGGCCCGAGGTGGTCGCCGCGATCAGCGCTGCCGCCAGATCGGGCCCGTACACCAGCGACAGCTCCTGCGAGCCATCGCCGAATACCGGCGCAATTCCCGCTCGCGCCAGCTTGAAGATCTTGAGCACCTCGGCGTCTCGCGGGCCATACACCGTGGGCGGCCGAACGATGGTCCAGGGAAGTGGCCCCGCCTGGACCAGCTGCTCCGCGCCGAGTTTGCTTCTGCCGTACTGAGTAACCGGGTGAGGTACCTCGTCGTCGCGAGCCGGCTGGCCGGGCCGCGCCGGCCCCACCGCGGCGAGAGAGGAAACCAGCACGAAATGCGGCGCGCCACTTTCCGCTGCCGCCGCGAGCAGCGCCGCCGTTCCATCACGGTTGCCGCGGAGAAATTCCGCTTCGCTGCGCGCGGCGATTACCCCGGCTACGTGGTAGATCACGTCCTGCCCGGCGGTCGCATCTTTCAATGCGGCGCTGTTGTGGAGATCGCCGGAGACAATCCGGACGCCCAGTCTGGAGAGGAGACCCGCTTTGGAAGGGGAGCGAACCAGGGCGGTGACGCGATCGCCTCGCTCGGCCAACTGCTCGACGAGATGGCTCCCGACGAAGCCGGTCCCGCCGGTCACCAGCACGTTCACAGTGCGCGATCGTAAAGGCGGTAGGTCTTGTAAACCGAGAATCCCATCTTCTCGAGCCCGGCGTTCATCGCCGGATTGTCTTCCAGGATCCAGCCGGCCTCGCCCCAGGAATACCCCAGCTTGCCGCCCTCGGTCCAGATCCAGTGATAGAGCATTGCATCAACGCCCTTGCCGCGATACTCCGGCAGCACGCCCAGCAGCAGGATGCGGAGCCGGCGGAATTTCCGGGTCTTGAGCGCCCAGAGAAGGCGCAGGATGACCGGGAACATTCCGCCTGAACGATTGGTACGGAAGACGGTATTGAGATCGGGCAGTGCGATCGCGAAGCCGATCACCTTGCCATCTTTTTCGGCGAAGGGAACCAGCTCCGGAATGACCACCGGCTTGAACTGCTCCGCCAGATGATCGATTTCCTGCTCGGTCATCGGAACAAAGCCCCAGTTCCGCTCCCACGCCTCGTTGTACAGCTCCTTGATCCGATCGACCTCGGCGCGGAAGTGCTTCATGTCGAGCGGCCGGAGGGTGATTCCCTGCCGCTGTCGGATCAGCTCCGTGCCGCGAGCCAGCCGTTCCGGAACGGGAATGAACTTGTCTTCCCGGCCCCCCTCGTACACCAGCAGGTTCTTGGCGGAGGTGAAACCGGCCCGCTCGATCAAGTCCACGTAATACCGCGGATTGTGCGGCATCATCAGCGTTGGCGGGGTGTCGAATCCGTCAACCAGCAGACCGCACTCGTCGTTCACCGAAAAGGAGGCTGGGCCGCGCAGCCGGTCGAGTCCCCGCGCTCGGCACCATTCGGCGGCGGTATCGAGCAGCGCATCGGCCACGCTCTGATCGTCGATCGCTTCGAAAAAACCGAAGAAGCCGACCAGGTCTTCGTGGGTTTCGTTGTGGAGACGGTTGTGGATCGCCGCAATGCGGCCGACGACCTGGCCGTTCCGTTCGGCCAGAAAATATTCGGCGTCGGCGTGCTGGAAGAACGGGTTCTTGCTACGGGAGAGCAGGGTGGCGATATCCCGACGCAAGGGCGGGACCCAGAGCGGGTCCCGCGCATGGAGGCGATAGGGGAAGTCGATGAACCGGCGGAGATCGGAGCGGCCGCGGACCGGCCGCACGGCTGGCGCGGCCGATTCGGCGGCCGATACCACGGTCAGATTACCCCCAGCTCCCGCCCGATCCGCGCAAAGGCTTCCAGGCAGAAATCGATCTGATCGAAGCTGTGTGTTGCCATGACGCTGGTGCGCAGGCGGCACTGCGAGGGCGGCACGGCCGGTGGCGCCACCGGGTTGGTGAAGACGCCGGCGTCGAACAGGCGCCGCCACATCATGAAGGTGCGATCGAGCGGCCCGATCAGCACCGGCACGATCGGCGCCTGGGTGGGGCCGATATCGAAGCCGAGCTGCCGGAATCCCTCCTGCAGGCGCCGGGTGTTGGCCCAGAGCTGCTCGCGCCGCTCGGGCTCGACCTGCAGCACCTCCAGCGCGGCCAGCACACCCGCGGTGTTGGCGGGCGGCAACGAGGCGGTGAAGATCAGCGGCCGGCTGTTGTGACGCAGGTAGTGGATGATGCTCTCGGACGCCGCCAGGAACCCGCCGATCGACGCCAGCGACTTGGAGAAGGTGCCGCCGATGATGTCGACTTCGTCGGTCATGCCGAAGTGGGCCGCGGTGCCGTCGCCGTTGGGGCCCAGCACGCCGAGCGAATGCGCATCGTCCACCGCGAGGGCGGCACCGTGGCGCCGGGCAACCCGGACCAGGCCCGGTATGTCGGCGATGTCGCCTTCCATCGAGTAGACGCCGTCCACCACGACCATCGTGCCGCGACCCGGACCGAGCCGCTCCAGCTTCCGCTCCAGGCTGCCCAGATCGCCATGATTGAACCGTTCGGTTTCGCCGAACGACATCTTGGCGCCATCCACGATCGAGGCGTGATCCAGCTTGTCAAGGAACACGACATCGCCCCGGCCCACCAGGCCTGAAATGAGGCCCAGGTTGGCCGCATAGCCGGTGGAAAACACCAGGCAGGCTTCCTTGCCGAGAAACTCGGCGAGGGCGCCTTCCAGCTGCTCGTGGAGATCGAGCGTGCCGTTGAGGAACCGGCTGCCAGTGCACCCCGAGCCATACCGCGACAGCGCGCGGCTGGCGGCTTCCAGCACCTTGGGGTGGTGGGTCAGCCCCAGGTAGTTGTTCGATCCGAGCATGACCCGCTTGCGGCCCTCGATGACCACCACGGTGTCTTCGGATTCGGAAATCGGCTTGAAGTAGGGATACAGGCCGGCGGCTTGAATTTCCCGCGCCTTGGTGAACTGCCTGCATTTGTCGAAGAGCGCGACGTGTTGGAGCGTTTGCGTGTCCACGATGCCTCGGCGCGATGGGGTGGAACGGAGACCCCACATCATTGTAGCAGAATGGGTTAAACTAGCGTTTTGCAGCGTCCGACACAAGCCGGAACTGTCCCCGCCAGGCGAACGTGGCCGGCATTGCAAGGGCTACGCCACCGCGTCCGATCGGGCCCCAGCCCGCGGCGGCGCTCAGCCGGGGCGGGGAAGAGCCCGCTAACTCAATCGGTAACGGTCGGCGCCATCAGGGTTTGTGCGATTTGGCCTGAAGCGGCGTCTGATGGGCCTGTCAGCGCCGGGTTCTGCCCCCATAATCCTCCGGGGAGGACGATCGGTCTTCGGTGCGGCACAGTCGCCCCTCCGCTGGTTGCGGCGGGCCGCCGGCGCCTCTACCCTTCGCTCGTGCCAACACCCACTCCGATCATTCGTCCGCGCCGGCTCCGCCGTACCGCGGCCTTGCGCGGGCTGGTCCGGGAACATTCACTCTCGCCGGCTCACCTGATTCTCCCGCTCTTCGTGGTCCACGGATCCGGCGTGGAGCGCGAAATTCCCTCGATGCCCGGGGTCCACCATCTCTCGGTCGATGACGTGCTCGATCGTCACATCGACTCGGCCAGAGCGCTGGGGATTCCGGCGGTGCTCCTTTTCGGGCTTCCCGCTGCCAAGGATGAGATCGGGACCGAGAATTTCGCCTCGGACGGCATCGTGCAGCAGGCGCTCCGGCGAATTCGGTCCCGGGCGCCCGATCTGCTGCTGATTACCGACGTCTGCTGCTGCGAATACACCAGCCACGGCCACTGCGGCGTCCTTCGCGGCGATCAGCTCGACAATGATGCGACGCTGGAGATTCTGGGCAAAGTGGCGGTGAGCCACGCCGAAGCGGGCGCCGACATCGTGGCACCGAGCGGCATGATGGACGGCATGGTGCGAGCGATCCGCCAGGCACTGGATGACGCCGGACGGGCCGACTGCGCGGTGATGAGCTACGCTGTCAAATACGCCAGCGCCTACTACGGCCCCTTTCGCGATGCGGCCGACAGCACCCCGTCGTTCGGCGATCGGCGGCAGTACCAGATGGATCCGGGGAATGTGCGCGAAGCGCTCCGCGAAGCGGCGCTGGACGAAGCCGAAGGAGCCGACTTCCTGATGGTGAAGCCGGCGCTGGCCTACCTCGATGTGCTCCGGGCCGTTCGCCAGTCAACCAACCTGCCGCTGGTGGCCTACAACGTGAGCGCGGAATATTCGATGGTGAAAGCCGCCGCATCACGCGGCTGGATTGACGAGCGGCGGGTCGTGATGGAAAACCTCCTCGGCATGCGGCGGGCCGGCGCCGATGCGATCATCAGCTATCACGCCCGCGACGTCGCCACCTGGCTGGGAGAACCCCGGGGATGAGCCCGGAGCGGCCGAAGACCGCTGAATCGAGCCGCCTGTTCAGAGAAGCGGAGCAGTTGATTCCGGGCGGTGTCAACAGCCCGGTGCGCGCGTTTGGCGGCGTGGGTGGGACGCCGCGGTTCATCGCCCGGGCGCAGGGCGCCTGGCTCACCGATGCCGACGGTAATCGGCTGCTCGACCTGGTGGGATCCTGGGGCCCGATGATTCTGGGCCACGCCCATCCCGACGTCGTAGCCGCGATTACCGCCGCGGCAGAGCGCGGCACCAGCTTCGGCGCGCCTGCCGAGCTCGAATCGCAGTTGGCTCGTCGGGTCATCGACACCTTCCCCTCGGTCGAGATGGTGCGCTTCGTTAGCTCGGGCACGGAAGCGGTGATGAGTGCAGTGCGGCTGGCCCGGGCGGCGACTGGACGGCGAGTGCTGGTGAAATTCGAGGGGTGCTACCATGGACACGCCGATGCTCTCCTCGCATCGGCCGGGTCCGGAGTGGCAACGCTGGGCCTGCCCGATTCACCTGGAGTTCCTCCCGGTGCAGTAGCAGATACGGCAGTCGTGCCCTACAACGCGCTCGATGCCGTCGCCGAGCTCTTTGCGCGCCGCGGCGACGAAATCGCGGCGGTGATCGTCGAGCCGGTTGCCGGCAACATGGGCGTCGTGCCACCGGCGGCGGGGTTTCTGGGAGGCCTCCGCGACCTCACCACCCGCCACGGCGCGCTGCTGATCTTCGATGAAGTGATGACCGGTTGGCGGGTTCACCCGCGCGGCGCGCACGCGCTCTATGGCGTGATGCCCGATCTCACGGTGATCGGCAAGGTGGTCGGTGGAGGTCTCCCGGCGGCTGCGTACGGCGGCGCCCGGCAACTCATGGAACATATTGCGCCGGCCGGTCCCGTTTATCAGGCAGGTACGCTGTCGGGCAATCCGCTGGCCATGGCGGCGGGGCTGGCTACGCTGGAAGTGCTGGAGCGCCCCACATTGTGGGAGCAGGCCGCGAACTGGGCAGCCAGTGCGCAGGAAGTCATGGATAGCGCCGCCCGCGCGGCGGGAGTTCCCCTGCGAGTGCAGCGGGTCGGCACCATGTTCACGCCGTTCTTTTCCGAACACCCGGTCACCAACTACGCCGATGCACGCGGCACCGACCGCGCCGCGTATGCGCGCTTCTTCCATGCGATGCTCGACGCCGGTGTTTATCTCCCCCCATCGCCATTCGAAGCTGCTTTCAGCTCTGCGGCGCACGGGCACCAGGCGCTGGAACATTTCGGCGCCGCGGTAGCGGCTGCGCTGCCCGGGCGCTGACGTGACGCGGGTCGCCGTGATCGGCGCGGGCCTCGCCGGCCTGGCTGCCGCACGGCAATTGAGCAGGAGCGGCTGCGACGTGACGGTGCTGGACTCGCTGCCCCGACCAGGCGGCGTGGTGCATTCCACGCGCATTGCCGGGTATCTCGTCGAGGATGGCCCCAACTCGATGGCGGCGCTCCCACCTGAAGCGGCGGCGCTGCTGGGCGAGCTGGGCCTGCTGGAGCGGCGAGTCTTTGCCCCGCCGGAGGCGCGACGCCGCTATGTGGTGCGCGGCGGCCGGCTCACGCCCGTTCCGACCACCCCGCTGAGTCTCCTTTCAGCTTCACTCCTGACATGGCGCGCCAGGCTGCGCCTCCTCGCCGAGCCGTTGGCGGCCCGCTCCCGCGACCCTAACGAGAGCGTCGCCGAGTTTGCCCGCCGCCGCATCGGCCGGGAGGCCGCGGAATATCTGGTGGATCCGTTCATCGCCGGAGTCTATGCCGGCCGCGCCGAGGATCTGAGCATGCGCCATTCGCTGCCCACGCTGTGGCAGATGGAGCAGACGCACGGCTCGCTGATCACCGGCGCCCTGAGCGCGGCGCGCGCCGCGCGCCGCGCCGCGCCGGTCGACCGGCGGATCTGGTCGCTGCCCAACGGGCTCGGCGAAATCCCGGCAGCATTTGCGCGGGAGCTGGGCGGCCGGCTGCGGACCGAGTGTCCGGTGAAAGACGTTACGCGAAGCGGCAACGAGTGGGCATTGACGGTCGGTGGCGGAGAATCGCTCAGTGTCAATGCTCTCGTCTGGGCCGCGCCTGCGCACCAGCTCGGGCTGCTCGGATCGGCCGCCGATCCGGCGCTCTTGCAGGCGATAGCCGGTCTCCCCTACGCGCCGATCGCCGTGCTGGCGCTCGGCTTCCGCCGCGACCAGGTGGCGCATCCGCTCGACGGATTCGGATTCCTGGTGCCCGCGTGCGAGCGGCGCGACATCCTCGGAACTCTCTTCTCCTCGACCCTCTTCCCCGATCGCGCGCCTCAGGGTCACGTCCTGCTCACCACTTTCGTCGGCGGCATGCGGAACCCGGCGGCGGTGGACGATGATATCGACCGGCAAGCCGCGAGGGTCCTCCGAGAGCTGCAACCGCTTCTGGGCGTGCAGGGTGAACCAGCTTTTCGGCATCTCGTCCGGTGGGATCGCGCCATTCCGCAGTACGGTTCATCATACGACATGACGCTGGCGGCTATCGAGCGCCTGGAGGCGGATCTCCCTAATTTCCGGATGGCCGGGAGCTACCGCGGAGGCGTGGCTGCGGGCAACGCCCTCGCTTCGGGCCTCGCGGCTGCAGCGCGTCTGATGGATGATCTGTCGCGGTCGTGATCGCCGTCACGGGATCACCCCGCAGGTGGATTGAGATTGTAGCTCACGAGCGGCGGGAGCCGGCTCATCCATCGCGGAGGCACTATGACGCTGGTTCAGCGGGTGGCGCAGCTATCGGGAATCGTTCTGATCATCCTGGCGGTGCTGGGATTCTTCGTCTCGAGCGGCAGCATGGAACCGGATCCGGCGCTGGCCTCCCGCGTGATCGCGCTCTTTCCGGTGAACCTCCTGCTGAACCTGCTGCACCTGGTGCTCGGCATCTGGGGGGTGTTCGCCTGCCGGAGCTTCGTCGCCGGTCGCGCCTACTGCCAGGTCGCCGGGGTGATCTTCATCCTCCTTGCGATCCTCGGCTTCATCATTCCGACCACCTTCGGAATCATGCCGATTGGCGGGAATGAGATCTGGCTCCACGCCATATTCGGGATCGTCCTGATCGTGGCGGGCCTCACTGCGCGCAGCGACATGGTGACGCCGACCAGCATGAATATCTGACGCATCCCGGTGAGGTGGGGCCGGTGATAGATTGCACCGATGCCCCGCCTTACCGATTCCGCTTCGCGCTCCACCATCCGGGTGGGCACGCGCGGCAGCGCCCTCGCCCTCTGGCAAACCGACTACGTCTGTTCCATCCTCGGTGCCGGCGGTTTTCCCACCGAGCGAATCGAAATCCGCACCACCGGCGACGTCGTTCAGGATGTTCCGCTCTCCCGAATCGGAACGGTGGCGATCTTTACCCGCGAGCTCGACACCGCGATGCTGGAGGGCCGGATCGACGCAGCGGTGCATTCTCTCAAGGATCTGCCAACCACGCTGCCGGACGGGATCGCGGTCGCGGCGGTGAGCCCGCGGGCCGATCCGCGCGACGCTCTGGTGTCGCGCACCGGTGCCGGCTGGCGCGACCTGCCGCCGGGCGCCGCCGTGGCCACCAGCAGCCTGCGGCGCCGAGCTCAGCTCCTCGCTGCGCGGCCGGATCTCGTGCCGGTGGAGATTCGCGGCAATGTCGACACCCGGCTCCGCAAGCTGGAGCAGAACGCGGAATGGTCGGGTCTCATCCTGGCCGGGGCGGGGCTCGACCGCCTCGGGCTGGGTGAGCGGATCACCGAGCGCCTGCCGGCGACGCTGATGCTGCCGGCGCCGGGGCAGGGTGCCATCGCAGTGACGGTCCGGGCCGACGATGACGCAACGGCCTCGGCGGTTCGCGGTGCGCTGCACGACCATTCTGTCTCACTCGCCACATCGGCTGAGCGCGGATTCCTCCAGCGGCTGGAGGGCGGCTGCCTGGCGCCGATTGCCGCGCTGGCACAGCTCGATGACGACGGTGTGCTGCGGCTGCACGGACGGATTCTGTCGCTCGACGGCAGCGCCGTTACCGAAGGCACCCGGACCAGCGCGATCGGCGACGATGCCGCCGCAGCGGAGCTCGGAGCCGAGCTAGCCGAAGAACTGTTGAGCCGGGGCGGCGCCGAGATCCTCACAGTGGTGAGGAGCGCCCAGCCATGAAGCCTCCCCGGATCGTCATCACCGCATCGGATGGCGCATTGCCGGGGCTTGCGGCCGCGCTGAACGCTGCCGGCTTTGCTGCGGTGCACCATCCGCTGGTGGTGGTTCGCCCGCCGGAAGATTGGGATGCGGTGGACACGACTCTCGCGCAGCTGAACCGATTTGAAGCTGCCGTCTTTACCTCGCCGCGCGCGGTGCATGCGGTGCTGGGCCGCATGGCACTGCGGGGCGTCGAGCTGCCGCCCCGCCTCGCGATCTGGGCAGCCGGCGATGCTACGGCTGCGCCACTGGCGGGCGTCGCGTCACGGGTCCAACTGGCGCCGGCCGCCGCAGTGGGTCGCAACGGCGCCGGGACCGCGCTTGCCGCGGCGATGCTCGCTGCAGGGGTGCCCGGCCCGGTGGTGTTCTTCTGTGGCGATCCCCACCGGCCCGAGCTGGCGGACGCGCTCCGCCTGGCGGATGTGGAGTGCCACGAAGTGATCTGCTACCGCACTCGCCCGGTCAATCCGCAGAAAGCACGACTGGCACTCGATGGAGCCGATGCCGCCGTGGTAGCGAGCCCGCTCGCCGCCCGTCTTGTCATCGAGGCCGTCCCGCGGCCGCTGCCACAGCTGATTGCGCTCGGTCCCACCACCGCCAACGCTGCGCGCGCATTCGGGTGGGAACCGGCCGGCATTGCGCGGCAACCCGATGCTGAGTCGCTCGTCGCGGCGGCATCGGCTCTTCTCACGGCTCGGTAAGATGATCATTCTCGGATGAACAACGACCTGCTGCTGCGCGCCTGCCGACGCCAGCCGGTGGAGCGTCCGCCGGTCTGGATGATGCGCCAGGCGGGACGCTACCTCCCCGAGTACCGCGCCGTGCGGGCCCGTGCCGATTTCCTGACGATGGTCTCCACCCCGGAGCTGGCGGTCGAGGTGACGCTCCAGCCGGTCGATCTGATCGGCGTCGATGCGGCGATCATCTTCAGCGACATCCTGGTGGTGCCGCAGGCGATGGGAATGGAGCTCAGCGTCGATGAAGGCGTCGGCCCGCGGTTCCACAATCCAATCGCGGCCGCAACCGATCTGGCGCGGCTGCGCGATCCCGACCCGGCCGAGTCGCTGAACTACGTGCTGCAGGCAATCCGCCTGGCGCGCCAGGAGCTGAACGGCCGCGTTCCGCTGATCGGCTTTGCCGGCGCACCATGGACGCTGGCGAGTTACATGATCGAGGGCATGGGCTCTCGCACCTTTGCCAAAGCCAAACGCCTGCTGGTCGAAGCGCCGGCGGTGGCTCACCAGCTCCTTGCCCGCATCGCCGAGCTGGTGGGGCGCTTCCTCCAGTTGCAGGTGCAAGCGGGCGCTCAGGTGGTGCAGCTGTTCGATTCCTGGGCTGGCGCGCTCGGCCCCGCCGACTTCCGCACCTTCGCGCTGCCGTATCTGGCGCGGAGTGTGGCTCTGGCGCGGGAAGCGGGCGCGCCGGTGATCGTGTTCGCGCCCGGAGCGGGTTGGGCGCTCGAAGAGCTGGCCCGCGAAACCGGAGCCGACGTAATCGGCGTGGATTGGCATGTCGAGCCATCGGCTGCGCGGCAGCGGCTTGCCGGATTCGACGTAGCGCTGCAGGGCAATCTGGATCCTGCCTGGCTCTACGCCGAGCCGGCCGAGATTCGCCGCCGCACGGAGGCGATGCTGCAGCAGTTCGGGCGCGACGGGTACATCGCCAACCTGGGGCATGGAATTCTGCCGGATGTTCCGGTAGATCATGCCCGCGCGTTCATCGACGCCGTGCGCGGATGGAGCGGATGACCTCCAGCCGCGCGGATGCGGCCGCTGAATGGATTGCCGCGCTGCATGATGAAGTCACCGGATTCTTCGAGGCGCTGGAGGGCGGCGGCCGATTTCGAGAGGACCGCTGGGAGCGGCCCGGAGGTGGCGGCGGCGTTACCCGAGTGCTCACCGACGGCATCACCTTTGAAAAAGCGGGAGTCAATCGCTCCGCGGTGTCGGGGCCGCTTGCCGCGGGGATGCTCGAACGAATGGGCGGAGTCGCATCCAATGCCAGCCGCTTCTTTGCCACCGGTCTCAGTCTGGTGGTGCATCCCCGGAGCCCGCTGGTCCCGACGGTCCACCTCAACGTTCGCTATCTCGAGATCACTGACGACGCCGGGAGCGTGGTGGACGCCTGGGTTGGCGGTGGAACCGATCTTACGCCAACCTATCCATTTGCCGAGGATGCGGTGCACTTTCACCGCACCCTGCGCGTTCTGTCGGATCGCTTCGACCCATCATTCTATCCCCGGTTCAAGGAGTGGTGTGATCAGTATTTCGTGAACCTGCATCGCGGCGGGGAGCGGCGAGGCGTCGGCGGAATCTTTTTCGATCATCTCCGCGACAACCAGCCGCCTGGCGTCGGCCTCGACCGGTGGCTGGCGTACGCCGACGCGGTTGCGCGGGTGCTGCCCACGGCGTACCAGCCGATCGTCGAACGCCGGCGCGCTCTGCCTTGGGGCGAGCGCGAGCGGAGATTTCAGCTCCTGCGCCGGGGCCGCTACGCCGAATTCAATCTGGTGCACGATCGCGGAACGGTGTTCGGGCTGCAGACCGCGGCGCGAATCGAGAGCGTGCTGATGAGCCTGCCGCCGCTGGCCGCCTGGGAGTACGATCCGGAATTTCCCGAGGGCGGCTTTGAGCGCGAGCTGCTGCAGATGCTGGAGCCGCGGGACTGGGCCGGCGACGCAACTCCCTGATCATCACTCGGGTTGAAACGCGATCACCTGCTGCACCTGCACTCGTACCGCTCGTCCCGCCAGGCGTCCCGGCTGGAAGATGCTCCGCATGATCATCGTTCGCGCGGGTTCCTCGAACGCGGCATTGGTGCTCTGCACAACCTGCCACGACGCCGGCTCGGCGCGGCCGGTGGTATCGACCACGAACCGGGCTTCCACCCGGGCCGGAATTCCCCGCAGTTGAGGTGGAAGCTGCCGTGGCCCGGCCGTGAGCAGAGTCGGCGCCTCGTCGGCGGCTTCGGTAGCGACGATACGATCGATTGAGCCGCCGGCACCGATTGATCGGTTCAGGCCCGGCGCAGCCGGTCCCTGACCAGCGTCGAGAAACTGCCGCGGATCGAACGGCTGGCGTGCGATGTTCACCGGCGGAAGCGCCGGTGGTATGTCGGGCGGCCCGAAAATCGGCATGGGGTCCTGCTGCACCACACCGGCCGGTGGCCTGGGGGCGTCAGCAGTCTTCTGCGGCGAGGACGGCAGTGGAAGAATGGCGATCTCCATCGGCGGTCTGGCCGGTGCGGCGGGCG
>DASSTY010000351.1:0-3967 GCA_035707585.1 Gemmatimonadales bacterium | reverse complement strand
TGAGCGTGTTCCTAGGGAAGGATTTCAAGGGACAGTTTCTGCTACACCCCTGATTCGATCGCTACCACAACATCCATCACGTTGACTCCGGTGAGCCCGGGGCGGAAGAGTGCGCCGGCTGCCGCAAGGGCGGGGTGGCTGTCATGCCGCGCCAGATCGCCTGCGGGATCGCGGCCCGCCGCTGCGATGGCCTGCCAGGTGGTCGAGTCGACAATCGCGCCGGCGGCGTCGGTGGGGCCGTCTCGTCCGTCGGTGCCGGCTGCCAGCAGGGTGATTCCCGGCCACCGGACCAGCTCCCGCGCGGCCGCCAGCGCCAATTCCTGCGAGCGGCCACCCGTGCCGTGCGCCGGACCCAGCCGCACCGTCGTCTCACCGCCCCAGATCCAGCATCTCGGCTTCGTCTGGCGGGGGCCCGCCGCCGCGAGCTGGCAGCCGATCATCTTCCCCATCGCGGCCGCATCGCCCTGCAGCAGGGTGCGGCTGATCGTGGTGTCCCATCCCAGATCCTGCGCCGCGGCGGAGACGCCGCGGAGAGCGGCGGAGTTATTGGCCACGATCTCGAGCGACACGTGCGCGAACACCGCCTGCCCCGGCTTCGGTGTTTCCGGCCGCCGCTCGGCGACCACCGCCGCAAGCTGGTCCCGCATGGCGGGCGCAATCTGTTGGTACAGATTGGCCGACCGCAGCATCTCTTCGACGTCGCTGGCGGTTGCTGGGTCGGGGCTCAACGGTCCGGAGCCGATCGCGGCGGGATCGTCGTCGAGCACATCGGAGAGGAGCAGTCCCCGGACCGGATGCGGCGCCAGTGCGGCGGCCATTCTGCCGGCGGCCCACCGGCTGAATCGCTTGCGAATCAGGTTCATCGCATGGATGTCCATCCCCGACCCGAGCAGCAACCGGCTGAGCCGGCGCAGCTCATCGAGGGTGACGCCTTCGACCGGGGCACCGATCAGACTGCTGGTCCCGCCGGAAATCAGCACCAGCACCTGATCATCGGGTCCAATTCGCCGAATCACGTCGGCGATCCGGTTGGCGGCGGCGACCGACTGCGGCCCCGGTTCGGGATGATCGCCGATGATCACTTCGAGCGGTGCCGGACCGATTCGCCTCCCGGCCGTCACGGCGACTCCGCCGCCGAATGCGATGCCGTGTGCCGTCATCCATTCCAGCGCCGCCTGGCTCATTGGCCGGGCCGATTTGCCGGTCGCGATGAGCCACGCGGTCGCGCCCGACAACGGCTGCCGTTCCAGCGCGTGCGCAACCGCGCGGGCCGGATCGGCTCCATTCAGGGCAGCGCGATACAACTGCTTCAGCGTGGCGACGGCAGAATTGGAATCGGGATCGTTTGGGATAGTCCACTCCCGAGGCGGATAGAGAGAGTATACCGCACGAATGCCCAGCCCGTGAGTACATTGGGAAAATTCAGGAGGGAAGGAGACGCCATGCCGGACGCTCGCCCGGTGGTCGCGGTGACTCGCAGTCTGCCAACAGAGGTCGAACAGGTGCTGGCCCGCGACTTTGCTGTCCGGCTCAACGAGGACGACCACCCCTGGTCGGCCGAGGAGCTGGAGCACGGGCTGCGCACTGCCGACGGCCTGCTCTGCACTGTGACGGATCAGATCACGGCCGAGCGGCTGGCCGTGCAGCCGCTTCGCACCGGGATCCTGGCCAACTTCGGAGTGGGGTTCAATCACATCGACATCGAGGCCGCTGCGGTTCTGGGCATCGCAGTAACCAACACCCCCGGGGTGCTGACCGATGCGACGGCGGAGCTCACGATTGCGCTGATGCTGATGGTAGCCCGGCGTGCGGGGCAGGGTGAACGGATCGTGCGTGCCGGCAAGTGGCAGGGCTGGGGCCCGACCGACTTGCTGGGTCGCACCACGATCGGGCGGACGCTGGGAATCATCGGAATGGGGCGGATCGGGCGCGCCGTTGCCCGGATGGCGAGCCGCGGGCTGGGCATGTCAGTGATCTATTTCAATCCATCACCGGTGCCGGCTGCGGAGGCGATCGGGGCGGAGCCGCGCGACTCGGTGGAGGCGGTGCTGGCGGAATCGGATTTCGTTTCGCTGCATTGTCCATCAACGCCGGCCACCCACCACCTGATCGACGCCGATCGCTTGGCTGCGATGCAGCCCGGGGCCTATCTGATCAACACGGCGAGAGGTGATGTAGTAGATGAATCAGCGCTAATTAACGCATTGGAAAATGGCCACTTGGGAGGGGCAGCGCTCGACGTCTATGAAGCGGAGCCGGAGGTGCCGCAGCGGCTCCGCCAACTCGAGAACGTCGTGCTGCTGCCGCACATGGGGAGCGCCACGGTCGAAACCCGGGTCGCCATGGGGCTCAAGGCCGCCGCCAACCTGGCAGCGTTCTTCAGGGGTGAGCCGCTGCCGGATCCGGTCGTTGCGCCCGGCGTTTCCGCTCCACTTCGACCCGGAGCTGACCGCACGCGGCGTTGATATCGAGCCCCCGGCTGCGCCGCACCGACGCCTCGATCCCGCCGCTGCGGAGCCGATCGGCAAACCCGCGGATTCGCCGACCGGTTGTCGGGGTCAGGTCGGGCGCTCCGCCCGGGTGCAGCGGGAGCAGGTTCACCAGCGCGCCCAGCCGCCGCGCGTGGCGCGCCAACTGGTCGGCGTCGGTGTCGCTGTCGTTCCTCCCCGCAATCAGCACGTACTCCAGCGTCACCCGCTTCCGGAACTTTTCAGCCGCCGCGAGCACGTCGTCCAGGTGGTACTTCTTCTCCACCGGCATCAGCGCCAGACGCTGATCGCTGGTCGGCGCGTGAAGCGAGATCGCGAGCCGGAACTGCTCGGGGCGGGCGGCGAGTGAGGCCATTCCGGGGAGGATGCCGACTGTCGAAACGGTGATGTGCCTCGCACCGATTCCGAATCCGTCGGGATGATTCAGAATCGTGAGAGCGGTATCCACCCCGGGCCAGTTGAGCAGCGGTTCGCCCATCCCCATGAACACGATGTTGGTGGGGGCTTGCGCCGGGTCTTCCAGGATGATTTCGCGGACCTGCGCGGCGATTTCCCACGGCGCCAGATTCCGCCGGAATCCCATCCGGCCGGTGGCGCAGAAGGCGCAGCGCAGGGCGCAACCGGCCTGCGAGGAGATGCAGAGCGTCCGCCGGGCGCCGCTGGGGATCAGCACCGATTCGATCGCTTCACCGTCGCCCAGCCGCCAGAGATACTTGCGGGTGCCGTCGGCGGAGACCTGGATGGTATCGGCGGCGAGCCGCGGCAACGGGAAGGCTTCGTCGAGCTCGCCACGGAGCCCCAGCGGGAGTTCGGTTGCCGCCTGCCAGCTGGCTGCCGGCGCCGTCCAGAGGTGCCTGACAATCTGGGCCGCCCGGTACCCGGGAAGCTCCCGCGCCCGGCACCAGTCGGAAACCAGGGCAGCGGCCCGGGGTGGTTCCAGGTCGAGACGGTTGATCGGTGCGGCGGCTGGAGTGGGCGGCATGAGGCAAAGATAACCGGCGCGTTACCGGCGCGGTTCCCGCTCACCGGTTTGGCGGAAATTTCGTAATTTGTACGCGCAGAATTGCTTGTTAGCCCTCTCCTGGACGGTTACGTTACCGGTATGCCTTCCCGGGCCTTTCCGTGCTGTTGACCGAGCTGCTCACCCCGGATCGGGTCCGGGTCCCCATCACCGCCAGCGACCGGACGGGAGTCCTTCACGAGCTGGTGGCGTTTCTGGTGGAGCGGAGCGGGGGCGATTACCACGAAGCGCTCAGAGCGGTCGAGGAGCGCGAGCAGGTGCTCAGCACCGGGATCGGGTTTGGCGTCGCGATTCCACATGGCCGAACCCCGGCGATTCCCGAGCTTTCGATGGTCGCCGGCATCACCAGCAAACCGGTTCCGTTCGATGCCGTGGACGGCGAGCCGGTCCGTCTCTTCTTCCTCATCGTCGGCCCCGAAGCGGCCGCTGGCCAGCACGTCAAGGTGCTGAGCCGGAT
>DASSTY010000350.1:0-4388 GCA_035707585.1 Gemmatimonadales bacterium | reverse complement strand
ATCCGTCCGTACCTCGACGGCGGAGAGCTGCTGGAATGGGGCGCCAAGACGATTCCCGAGGGCGGCTATTACGCGCTGCCGGAGCGCCGCTCGGGCGACGGACTGGTGATGGTGGGCGACGCCGCCGGCCTGGTGGATGTTCCGTCGCTCAAGGGAATCCACTACGCGGTGCAGTCGGGAATCCTGGCCGCCCGCGCCACCTTTGCCGCCCTGCAGCGGGGCGAGAACAGCGGCGAGGCGCTGGCCCAGTACGATCGCCAGCTCAATGAGAGCTATGTCGTTTCCGATCTGCGCCGCACCCGCAACATGCGCCTGGCATTCAAGGACGGGCTCTACGTCGGCGGGATCAAGGCGGGGTTGATGACGCTGAGCGGCGGCCGCTTTCCCGGCGGCAAGATCACCATGCACAGCGATGCCGATGCCCCGCGCGAAGTAACGCCGGCGCAGCCGTTCGTTCCCGACGGCGTGCTCACCTTCAGCAAGCTCGATGCGGTGTTCAAGTCGGGCAATGCTACCCGCGATACCATCCCGAGCCATCTGCTGGTTGGCCCCGACATTACCGCCGAGGTCGCGGACTTCTACTCCCACGTCTGTCCGGCTGGGGTGTATGAACGAGAGGGCGACGGACTCCGGGTGAACCCCGCCAACTGCATCGACTGCAAGGCCACCGACGATCTCGGGCCCCGGTGGACCCCGCGGGAGGGGGGGAGCGGTCCCAGGTACCGGCTGATGTAAATCCGGGCCGCGGCGCCGGCGGGGTTGGCCGGGGAATTGCGTTCCCCCGTACCCGACGGTAAGATCATCCTCTTACCGACCCCGAATAAGTCCCGAACAAAGGTCATTCTTGACGCCCGAACTGCCTCGCGCCACCGACCTGTTGCCGTGGTGGCGCCGTCTCTGGACCACCGCCGACCCCGTCATGATCGACGCCGGGGCCGGCGGGGAGCTGATCGTGGCCAGGGTGCGGCTCTGCCTGATCGGGGGGCTGTTTGTCATTCCGCTGGTCAACTACATCCAGAATCGGTCGGCGACCGAGAACCAGGTGGGGCTCGGGATCGGGCTGATGGCGGTGGCTGTCGCCGGCGTGATCCTGTTGTCGATTAAGCGCAACATGTACCGGCCCTGGCTGGGGTTCATCACCAGCGCGATCGACGTTTCCCTCGTTTCTGCCGGGCTGGCCGCCTTTCTGGTGCTCGATCTCCCCCATACGGCGGTCAACAGCAAGGTCCTCTTTCCGGTCTATTTCCTGGCGATGTTCGCCACCAGCATCCGGTACGACGCCCGGGTCTGCATTACCACCGGCGTGCTGATGCTGCTGGAGTACGCGGCGATCGTCTGGGTGGCGGCCACGCACTGGTCGCTCAATGATCCGGCGTACGCGCCGTTTACCTATGGAATGTTCAGCTGGAGCGCGCAGATTGGCCGGCTGGTGATCCTGCTGGCGGCAGCGGTGCTGGCCACGGTGGTGGTGGTGCGCACCCAGCGGCTCCGCCAGCTCTCCACCAGCGACCGGCTCACCGGCCTTTTCAACCGGGGCTACTTCGAGGCCCGGCTCGGTGCCGAGCTGAGTCGTGCCCGCCGCGGCGGCTCGCCGCTCTCACTGGTGATGCTGGATGTCGATCACTTCAAGCGGTTCAACGATCGCTTCGGACATCTGGCGGGAGACATGGCGCTTCGGACCATCGCCAATCTGATGCGCCACGCTCTCCGCCGAAGCGACATCATCGCCCGGTTTGGCGGTGAGGAGTTCGTGCTGGTCTTCCCGGAAACCGAACCCGATGCGGTACTGGAAAAGCTGGAGTCGATCCGCGAGGCGGTGGCGTCTGCCACAATCCGGCTGCACCGGAACCAGCCGATTGGCGGGATCACCGTGAGCGCCGGCATCGCGAGCTTCCCGCACGACTCGGCCGATGCGGAGTCGCTGATCGACGCCGCCGATGCGCGCCTGTTCCGGGCCAAGGAAGGCGGCCGCAATCGGATCGTCGGGCCCACCGCGGCTGCCGCACTTCCGGACCTGCCGGAATCGCCGGCGCCGAGGCCTCGCAGCAGCTCTCCCTTCTCGTGGCGGCGCCGCTCGCCGAGCTGACGCAGTGTAGGCTCAGGGGTCTCCCAGGACCTTGATGATTACCCGCTTGCGCCGCTGTCCATCCCATTCGCCATAGAACACCCGCTGCCAGGGGCCCAGATCGAGGGCGCCATCGGTAATCGGCACGATCACCTCGTGACCCACCGTGAGACTGCGGAGGTGCGCCGCGGCGTTGTCTTCGCCGGTTTCGTTGTGCCGGTATCGATCGGGATCCCACGGCGCGATGGTGTGCTCCAGCCAGTGCAGGATGTCGTGCCAGAGGCCCGATTCGTGATCGTTGACGAACACCGATGCGCTGATGTGCATGGCGGAGACCAGCACCATCCCTTCGCGAATCCTGCTGGCGCGCACCTGCGAGCTCACCTCGTCGGTGATGTCGATGATTTCCTGGCGCCGGGCGGTGTTGAACCAGAGATAGTGGGTGTGGGAGGGCATGGGGGCTCCGGGAAGCGGGAAGCGGGAAGCGGGTCGTGAGTCGTGAGTCGTGGGTCGTGGGGAGACGGACTGACGGACAGACGGACAGACGGACGGGAGTAGCGCCGGGCGGCATCGGTGTCGTCCCGAGCGACGCCGCCGTCATCCCGAGCGAAGCGGCCGCAGGCCGCGAAGTCGAGGGATCTTGCCGGCTGAGGCCCCGACCGCCGTGGCGAGCCACCAGCACTGCGGGCAAGATCCCTCGACTCGCTGCGCTCGCTCGGGATGACGGCCGCGGGATCCACCTGCGCCACGGGCGCACGCAACCCGCCCTACCGTCTTCCCGTCTTCCCGTCTTCTGTCCGTCAGTCCGCCCGTCCGTCTGTCCGTCCGTCAGTCCGCCCGTCCGTCAGTCCGCCCGTCCGTCAGTCCGTCTCTCCCACCAACAGCTCCCCCGCCAGCCTCACATACCGCGTCACGGCTTCAACCAGCTCCGCCTTGCTGATTCGCTCGTCGGCGGTGTGCGCTACGCGGATCGAGCCGGGGCCCAGCATGTAGCCGCGGCCCCAGGTGGGGGAGAGGGTGGGAAGATCGCTGGTGTAGCTCACGACGGTAGACTCCCAGCCGGCGACGCCGTGGCCGGTGTAAGGCGGAATCTCCACACCGAATTCTGCCTCCACTTCGGGCGCCAGCGCGGCGCGCACCGCCTGCCGCAGCGCCTGAGTATCTCCCACGGTGCGGTAGAAGAGCCGCGCCTGCGCCATCGGCGGAATCACGTTTTCGGCAACGCCGCCGTCGATCATTCCGATGTTGAGCGTCGCGGGGCCGAGTATCGGGTCTACCGGCAGCGGGAGCTCGCGAATTCGATTGAGAGAATCGAGCAGCGCGAGGATCGCCGAGCGGCCTTCGTCGGGGTAGGCGGAGTGGGCGGCGCGCCCGGTGGCGGCAAGCCGCACGTGCAGCGCGCCCTTGGAGCCGGTGACCAGCCGGCTCTCGGTGGGCTCGCCGTTGATGATGACATCGCCCTTGGGTGTGAGTGCCAGCGCAGCACGTGCACCGTCCGAGCCGGTTTCCTCGCCCACCAGAAACAGGAGGCCGATTCTGCGTTCGCCGCGCTGCGCCAGTTCTTCGGCGGCGCAGAGCATCGCCGCCGCGATTCCCTTCGCATCGCAGACACCGCGGCCGTAAAGCCACTGATCGTCTTCGCGGAGCGGGACGTACGGCGGAACGGTGTCGAGATGGGTCGAGAAGACCAGTCGCGGCGGTTCGCGAAAGGCATAGAGGTTGTCGCGGCCGGGTGTCACCGTCTGGCGCTGCACCGGCCAGCCGGCCTCGCGGAGAATCTCTTCCATCACAGCCACGGCGGGCTCTTCCGCGCCGCTCGGCGAATCCGCCGCGGCCAGGCGGCGCGTCAGTTCGATAGGATCCATGAAACGGATTATGCCGTGGTGGGGACCGGATCGACACCCGGGAGATCGGGCGCGGCCGCGGCGAGTTCCGCTTCGGTGGCGCGGGCCTGCGCCTGGCCCGCGGCGACGTCGACCGGCCAGAGCAGCAGGCCGCCCACCACGAAGAAGAGGATGATCGAGAACAGCGCGGCGCGGCTGGAGCCGGTCACCGCGATGGCAAGCGAGAAGAGGGCAGGGCCGAAGATCCCGGCAAATTTTTCGAATACGCTGAAGAAGCCGAAGAATTCGCCCGACTTCTGCCGCGGAATCATGCTGGCAAAGAGCGAGCGGCTGAGCGCCTGGGTGCCGCCCTGAACCATTCCCACCAGCAGCGCCAGCAGGATGAACTCCCGGCCGGTGCGCATCTGATACCCCACCACGCTGATGCCGGCATACACCACCAGCCCGATGTAGATGGCCCGCTTGGCGCCGATCTTACC
>DASSTY010000349.1:0-6017 GCA_035707585.1 Gemmatimonadales bacterium | reverse complement strand
TCCTGCACCGCGTGGAAGTCGGCCGGGGCGGTGGAGACGACGTACTGATCGCCGTCGCGGGTGAAGTCTTCAGCGCCCGCTTCCAGCGCCGCTTCCAGTGCGCGGTCCTCGGCGATTCCGGCGGCGTCGAGGTAGATCTGTCCCTTGCGATCGAACATCCAGGCCACCGACCCGCTGGCGCCGAGGTTGCCGCCGTTCCGGCTGAAGGCATGGCGAATTTCGGCCACGGTGCGATTAGGGTTATCGGTGGTGGCTTCGATGAAGATCGCGGCGCCGCCGGGGCCGTAGCCTTCGTAGCTCAGTTCTTCGTACGCCTGTCCTTCGAGTTCGCCGGTGCCCTTCTTGATGGCGCGCTCGATGTTCTCCTTGGGCATGTTCTCGGCGCGGGCCTGATCCATGGCCAACCGGAGCCGCGGGTTGCCGGCGGGATCGCCGCCACCGGCCCGGGCCGCCACGGTGATCTCGCGGATCACCTTGGTCCAGGACGATGCCCGCTTGGAATCGTTGATCGCCTTCTGGCGCTTGATCTGCTTCCACTTGCTATGGCCGGCCATGGCCACACTCCTTGCTGCCGCTGTACTGGAGGAACGGGGAACGCCGGAGGGAACTCCTCGCGATCACCGGGCGAAAAATAAGCGCGACAACGCCTTGCGGCAACGCGGCGCCCTTGACCCGACCGCGCGCTCCGGCTAACGTCATGACCTCATATGCCTCACACTTCCCTCCGGCGTTTCGCCGCGCTGGCCGGGCTCGGCACACTCCTCGTGACCGGCTGCCAGGACCGTCCCAAACAGCCCAAGCTGCCGCCGCTCAACCAGGTATTCAGCGAGCTGCTGCTGCCGCCTCAGGCCAAGCTGGTGGCTCGGTCGGGCGGGCCCGACGCGATTCAGCTCACCTTCCAGTCCAAGGCGAGTCCCGACTTCCTGGCCGCCTATTATCGCGACGCGCTGACTCGCAAGCCGTGGACGCTGGTGAGCGACGTGCAGGATTCCACCGGCGCCATCATCCTCTACGCCGAGCAGCCGGGCCCGCCGATGTGGGTGCGAATCGCACCCGAACCGGGCGACTCCACCACACTGGTGAGTCTGGCCGGTGCGTCGGTGAACCGCCCCAAGGCGGATACGGGAAGCGAGAAAGGGGAAGCGAAAAACGCCAATCGAGAAGCGGGAAGCGAGAAGTGAGAAGCGGGAACTGAAACCCCCGTTATTTCACCCCCCGTGTTTCGCTTCCCCTTTCTCGCTTCTCGCCCTGGCTCTTGCTATCGCATCGCCCGCCTCCGGCCCTACGGCATCACGCGCCGGCGCTACCAACTGACCTAAAACCAGCAGTGCCTGTTCGGGCGTGGGTTCCCGAAGCTGGCCCAGCGCCGCGTGCAGTGCGCGGCGAAGCGGCGGCGGCATCGTCAGACTGGACAGCCGGTGCTCCAGAGCCGCAATCCGCCGCCGGAGCGCGCGCTCGGGCAGCGGCGGCTCCAGCAGCAGGTCGGTTGCGACCCGCACGGTAAGCCAGAGCGCAAAGACGCCTTCGCGCCGCGGTCCACGCGCCGTCTTGGGGAGGAGCGCCAGGAGCTGGCGGGCAGGGTCCGGCGTCATCCGATCAGTTCCCGCAGTGCAAGCAGCACCTCGGCGTGTCCGATGTCCCGCAGACAGCGGTGGTGCCCCAGCGGGCAGACCGGGCCGCCGTGGGCGCTGCAGGGGCGGCAGTCGAGCTGGCGCTCCAGTACCACCGACCGCGCCGCATAGGGATAAAACCCAAACGCCTCCACGGTAGGTCCGAACAGCGCCGCCACCGGCGTTCCCACCGCAGTTGCGATGTGCATCGTACCGGTGTCGCCCGAGACCGCGGCATCGGCCCGCTGAATCACCGCCCCGGTGCCCGCCAGGTCAAATTCCCCCGCGGCGGAAGCTGCCCGCCCTTCCGCCGAGCCCGCTGCCTCAGCGATTGCGTCGGCGGTGGCGCGATCGCCGGAACCTCCCACCACTACGATGTCGGCGGGTGTTCCATCGACTCCGCTCCGGGTGAGTTGCCGGGCCAGGGAGCACCAGTATTCGGCCGGCCAGCGCTTGGTGGCGTGCGCGGCGCCGGGCGCCAGCGCAATCAAGGCGCGTTCATTCCCCAAACCATGCGCCGCCAGCCACTCGTCCGCTAGTCGGGTGGTTTTCGGCGCCAGAAACAGCTCGGCCGGCTTGCCGTCGGGCTGCACGTCGAGTCCTTCGGCAGCGTCGAAGTAGCGCTCCGCCACCGGGCGGTGGTCGCGGTAGATGTCGCGCTTGCTGCGGATCAGCACCGCGCGGGCAGTCCGATGCTTGGGGTACCCGCGCCAGCGTCCCGGCACCAATCCGCGCAGCAGCCGAGTCCGCAGGCTGCCGTGCAGGTCGAGGATGTGACTATACCGGCCGGCGCGGAGCCGAGCCGCCAGCGCCGGCAGCGGTTCGCCCGGTTCCAGGGTGAGAAGCTCGTCCAGTCTCGGATTGGCCGACAGGAGCGGCGCGTAGGCCGGCTTCGTCAGCATCGCGAGGTGTGCCTCCGGATGGCGCGCCCGGAGCGCCCGGAGCAGCGGCGTCGTGAGCAGCACGTCGCCGATCGAGCTGAACCGCACCGCCAGGATGCGCAGCGCCGGAATGGTCGTGGACACCGCGGGAATGTAGGCCCGCACGCTATATTTGGGGATGCCCCGTCCCAAGAGCATTCTGTGGGTCGATGATGAGGTAGAGAGCCTCACTTCGCACGTCCTGTTCCTCCAGGAACAGGGCTTTGCGGTCGACACCGCCACCCACGGCGACGACGCGCTGGTTCTGCTCCAGCGCCAGCCCTATGGCGTGGTCCTGCTGGATGAGCAGATGCCCGGCCGGCGTGGTCTCGACCTGTTCCGCGATATTCGGGCGGTGGATCACGCCCTCCCGGTCGTCATGGTGACCAAGAGCGAGGAATCCGACACGCTCAAGGATGCCATCGGCGCGGAGATTTCAGATTACCTGATCAAGCCGGTCAACCCGCGGCAGATTCTTTCGGTGGTGACCCGCCTGCTGGAAGGCGACCGGATCCGCCAGCAGCGGCTTTCGCGAGACTTCACCACCCGCTTCCGCGAGCTGGAATCGCGCCGGGGGGAGGCGCTGGCGTGGCGCGAGTGGGTGGCGCTGGTCACCGAATTGGCTGAATGGGAAGTACGGCTGGGCCAGGCCGATGAGCCGGGCCTGCAGGATGCGCTGCGCACGTTGCAGGACAGCATCCGCCAGGATTTTGCCCGCTTTCTCGATCGCCACTACCGGGCCTGGCTGCAGGACGAGCGGAGCGATCGCCCGCCGCTCTCGGTCGATGTCGGCGCCGAATTCCTGCGGCCGGTGCTCCAGGCCAACGGGCGGGTCCTGCTGGTTGTGGTGGATTGTCTCCGGCTCGACCAGTGGGCGGTGATCCGGCCGCTGATCGGATCGCGGTTCGACATCGAAACGGCGCACTATTTCTCGATCCTGCCCACTGCCACGCCGTTTGCCAGGAACGCCATTTTCAGCGGACTCTTTCCCGCCGAAATCAAGGCGCGGTATCCCCGCTGGTGGAGCGGCTACGACGACACCAGTCTCAACGCGCACGAGGCGGAGCTCCTCACCGAGCAGCTTCGCGAACTCACCGGGCGCTCGGTGCCGGTCCATTACGAAAAGGTCTTTACCGCCGCCGATGGCGAGGGGCTGCTCAAGCGTCTGCCGGCTCACCTGGCCCAGGACGGTGTTACCGCGCTGGTTTTCAACTTCATTGACCAGCTTACCCACGGGCGCACCGAGAACTCGACACTCTTTGAAGTGGCGCGAGACACGCCGGCCCTCCGGAGTCTTACCCGCACCTGGTTCGAGCGCTCCCCGCTGTGGGATGCGCTGCGCGAGGCGGAGCGGCGCGGGGTTCCGGTGCTGCTCACCACCGATCATGGCTCGATCCACTGCCACACCCCCGCCACTGTCTACGCCAAGCGCGATACCACTTCGAATCTGCGCTACAAGTTCGGCGAGGATCTGCGAGCCCAGGAGCCCGACGCCGCGATGGTGGTGGATGATCTCGAAAGCGTCGGGCTGCCGGCCCGCAGCCCCGGCACCCGTCTGCTGCTCGCTACCGGCGATCGGTTCTTCGTCTATCCCACCAAGCTCCGGGAATATCAGGCCCGGTACCGCGGCGCGTTCCTTCACGGCGGGGTCTCGCCCGAGGAGGTGGTGCTGCCGATCGCGCTGCTCACTCCGCGGAATGCCTGATGCGCACTGAGGCCCGCCTTTTCCGGCTGGTCTGGCCCTATCGCGGACTCTATCTGCTGGGTCTGGTCTGCACCGCGCTGGCATCGGTGCTCGATGGCGTCACGCTGGTCATTCTCATTCCGCTGCTGCGTTATCTCTTCGGCACCGCCGGAGCGATCCACACCGGGTCCACCCGCCTGGAGGCGTGGCTAGACCAGCTCACCGCGCCGATCCTGGCCGGCACGACGCCGGGGGAGGCGGTTGCCCGGATGGTGATGCTGCTGGCCATCGGGCTCATTCTCAAGAACGTCTTTGCCTACGCTGCAAGCCAGATTTCGGTGCGGATTCAGGAGGGGCTGGTACGCGATCTCCGCACTCGCCTCTTCGCTCACCTGCTCGATCTCGACCTCGGCTTCTTTCAGCGTACCCGCGGCGGCCAGCTCATCTCGGGGCTCATTACCGAAGTGGACCAGGTCAAGACCATCATCTCCGCATCGCTCAGCTCGTTCGTCCAGAATCTGGTGCTGGTGGTCACGACGCTGTTTGTGCTGAGCCAGATTTCCTGGCGGCTCACGCTGCTCACGCTGGCCTGCGTGCCGGTGCTGCTGCTGGGCATGCAGGTGCTGCTACGGCGGCTCCGTCGCCATGCGCGGGCCCGCACCGAAGAGCGCGGCGAAATCACCGCAACCGTGGCAGAGCGGCTCGGCGCAATCCGTCTGATCCGGGCATACGGAGCGGAGGCGCGCGAAGCGGCGCGGTTCCGCAGCCAGGCCGATCGCTATCGCAAGCGGGTGATTCGCACTCAGCGATATTCGTCGCTCACCAGCCCGATCAGCGAAGTCTTCGGCACGTTCATCGTGATCCTGATCATCTGGGCCGCTACCCGTCCCGAATTGCTGGGCCTGCCGGCGCCGCTGCCGCCTTCGTCGATCATCGTATTCCTGGTGGCCGCGCTCAAGATGATGTCGCCGCTCAAGTCGCTGACCAACTTCCCGGCGTTGGCCGCCGTCGCGATGGCGAGCGCCGAGCGAGTCTTTCTGTTTCTTGACCAGCCGTCGTCCGAGGTTCCGCGGCCCGGCGAAGTCGAAGCCCGCTTCACCCGCGACATCGTCTTCGAAGATGTCTCGTTTGCCTATCAGCCGGGCGAGCCGGTGCTGCGCGACGTTTCATTCACGATGCCAAAAGGCCAGGTGGTGGCGCTGGTGGGCCCCTCGGGGGCGGGGAAGACCACGCTGGCCGATCTGCTGCCGCGGTTCATCGAGCCCACCAGCGGGCGGATTCTGCTGGACGGTGTGCCGCTGAATCAGTGCAGCCGCAAGTCAGTGCGGGATCTGCTCGGCGTGGTGGGGCAGGAGACGGTGCTGCTCAACGACACCGTCCGTGCCAACCTGGCGTACGGCCGCCCCGGCGCCAGTGACGCCGATATCGAAGCCGCCGCCCGCGCCGCCAACGCGCACGACTTCATCCTGTCGCTGCCGCACGGCTACGACACCGAACTGGGCGAGCGGGGCAGCCGGCTTTCCGGCGGGCAGCGTCAGCGCATCGCCATTGCACGGGCGCTCCTGCGCGATCCGCCGATTCTCATCCTGGACGAAGCGACCAGCGCGCTCGACACCGAATCGGAGCGGCTGGTGCAGGAGGCGATCGATCGGCTGATGCACGACCGCACCGTGCTGGTGATTGCGCACCGGCTCGCCACCGTGCGCAGCGCCGATCAGATCCTGGTCATTCAGGAAGGCCGCATCGTGGAGCGCGGCACCCACGCCGAGCTCTATGCGGAGAGCGGGTTGTATCGGCGGCTGT
>DASSTY010000348.1:0-2626 GCA_035707585.1 Gemmatimonadales bacterium | reverse complement strand
AGGGGATCGTCCTGCTGATCTGGGTGAGCTGGGTGGCCCGTTCTCTGAATCACTATCTGGTCATGAATCCAACCCTGCCGATCTGGCCGCTGCTGATCATCTGCTGCTACGTGGCGGTGACACCGGTACTCTTCCTCACCGGCACCGCACGAGACGTCGCAGTGCGCCGGTTCCAGGGCACGATTACCGGCTGGCTGGTGCTGATCGGGTTCCTTGGTTTTGCCGCAACGCTCGCCTGGCCCGGCGTGGTGGAACGCTGGGTCGGATGGCTGCCGATCCTCCCGTTGTGACTTCCCGCGCATCCGGGTTCGGCGCCAAGCTCGGCCGCCTCGGCTCCGAGTCGCTGGTTTACGGCCTGAGCACCATCCTGGGCCGCTTCCTCGGCTACCTCCTCCAGCCCTTCTACGTCTCTCAGTTCGCCCCGGCCGACAACGGCATCCAGACGCTGGTGTATGTGCTGCTGTCACTGGTGTCGGTGCCGTTCCTGATGGGGCTCGACGTCGCGTACATGCGCAACTCCGCGGCGATCGACCAGGACCCCGATCCGGTGCGGAGCCGCCAGCGCGCATTCACCATGTCGTTTGCGATGGTGGCCACGATGGGAATCGGGCTGGTGGCGATCGGCTTTGCGCTGATCCCCTGGGCTGGCCGGACCTTCGGACTGCCGCACACCGCGCTCAGATACCTCCTGCTGATCGTCTACACCGACACGCTGCTGGCGATTCCCTGGGCCACCCTCCGGATGACCAACCGCGCGGTGCGGTTCGCCATTCTGCGGCTCTGCTTCGTCGGGCTCAGCATCGTGCTCAACATCGTGTTCATCGTGGGGCTGCACTGGGGTGTCGAGGCGATCTTCCTCGCCAATCTGCTGGCCAATCTGGCGCTCCTGGTCGTGTTCATTCCCGAAATCGCCCGGCTCTTCCGCCCGGCGATGCTGGGGCGCGGCAGCGGCTGGCGCGCGCTCTGGGCGTACGCGCTGCCGATCGTGCCGGCCAGCTTCGCGGTGATGCTGGTGGAGAACGCCGACCGGCTGCTGCTCAATCAGATTTCTCCCGCCGCGGCGCAGGCGGTGTACGGCCTCACCCCCAAGCAGGTCGTCGGCATTTACGGCTTCAACTACAAGCTCGGCGTGGTGATGCTGCTGGTGGTTCAGATGTTCCGGATGGCGTGGACTCCGTTCATGCTGACGCAGGCGCGCGACCCGCAGGCGCCGCAGCTCTTCTCCCGGGTGCTCACCGCGCTGGCGCTGGTGTGCAGTGTGGTGTTCCTGGGGGTCGCGCTGTATCTCCCCGCCGTGGTGCGGATTCCTGTCGTGTTTCACATCGCGCGCGATCCGGCCTACTGGCTGGGGCTGCCGATCGTACCGGTGATTCTCCTGGGCTATGCGTTCAGCGGCATGTACGCCGTGGTGTCATCGGGGTTGTATATCGAGCGGCGCACCGGGATCCTGCCGTGGATCGCCGGGGCGGGCGCGGTGCTCAACGTGATCGTCTGCTGGGTGGCGGCGTCGCGCTGGGGAATGGTCGCCGTGGCCGCGGCCACTCCCCTGTCCTACGGCCTGATGACCGCGCTGGGCGCCTGGCAGGCGGGGAGGTTCTATCGGGTTCCTTACGAATGGGGGCGGGTGCTGCACATCGCCGTGATCGTGCTGGGTTTGTACCTGCTGGACCGCTGGCTGGCGCACGGCGGCGCGATGGCGGCGCTGGGCAGCGCGTTCGCGATCAAGACTGCGCTCCTGCTCGCCTTCCCGCTCCTGCTCTGGCTCACCCGCTTCTTCCGCGCCGGCGAATGGCGCGCCCTCAGAGGGCTGGTGCGCCGGGGCGCGTGAGCGGATTGCGCACCTCTCCACCAGCCGGTATACTGAGCCACAGATCCCATTCCATAGAGGTGTTGTCGTGAGCGTCCCTGGCGTTCAGGATGATCGTGCCGGCCAGCTCGACCCCGCTCCCACCATTCTCGTGGTAGACGACGAGCCGGCGGTGCGGCGGCTGGTGCGCCGAATCATCGAACGGACCGGCTGGCAGTTCTACGAGGCCGACGACGGCGAGGCGGCGCTGGCGATGGTTCAGGAGACCGATGCGACGCTCGATGCCGTGCTCACCGATTTGCAGATGCCGCGGATCGGCGGCCGAGCGGTGGCGGAAGTGCTGGTGCGGTGCCGGCCGGACATCGCGGTGGTCTGCATGACCGGCTTCGCCACCGACGCGGTGGTGGATCGCTGGGCCGCGGCGGCGCGGATTCCGGTGCTGAACAAGCCGTTCACAGAAGAGATGCTGATCGACGCGCTGGTGCAGCGCATCACCCGTTCGCGCGAGCGCCGCCGGCGCCGGCGGGCCGGCTCCACCAGCGGCGAGCGTCCGCGCGACTGCAGCGACCTGATTGCAGTGGCGCGGCGGCTCAGCGCGTAACCGCTAGTTGGCTTTCAGGCCGGTAATTCCGATTCGATACTCCCGGGCATGGTCGTCCCAGGAGACCCGATAGCCGGTTGGGTGGCGCCCCGTCCCGGCGAATTTCGTCGGCACGGCGATCGTCGCCTCGGTGTCGGGCTTGGTCTGGAGATAATCATACGCCACCATCGGCTCGACGAAGGTGAACGCCCCATCCCACGATCCGTAGATGAACGTGC
>DASSTY010000347.1:0-2126 GCA_035707585.1 Gemmatimonadales bacterium | reverse complement strand
GGCCCAGAAGGCCTGGGGGTCGCGGTTGGCGCGCTGGTAGACGTCCGGTTTCAGGTTGGACTGGGCCGCGAACTCGGGGGTGGGTGGGAAGCGGCGCTGCTCGTCAAGAAGAGTAGAGAGCTGGTCTGTCATGGCCCCGGGAAGGTAAGAGGTGAAGGCCGTTGCACTGCAGATATGCACTTAAGGTAAGCTGCCATCGGGAGTTGGATAGGGGACCCGGCCCGTTTTGCACGGGTTTGTCGCGCTCTGCGGCGGGAGCGGCATCCGCGGCGGTCGTGACCGGTGCTGGAACCGCCGATACGACAAGGAGATCCGGCCATTGGCACCAGTCTCGCCACGTCCTGCTGCGACCGCGGAAATACCGCGGGCTACCACACAATCCGCCCGATAAAAGCACACCCGGAGTGATCCGGGGCCGCAAAACCAGAGGTCTCTCCGAAGCGAGAGAAGCGCGGGAGAGATAGCTCGGTGCCGAAGGTGGAGCGAACAGGCAAGGAGATGGTGCCGGCGCTCGATCGGGTGTGGGAGGATCGGTGAAATCCACGCACACGGTTGACCGAGTGCTGCCTGCCCCGGAAGTCCTGGGGCTGGAGACCAGGACGGCGTTTCGGCAATCAGCCGCCGCGCTGCTGGCCGAACTGCCCGAAGCGAGCGGCCGGCTGGTGCTCGACCTGGTCGGCACGTCAAGGATGGATTCCGCCGGACTCGGCGCGCTGATGCTGATTCAGCGGCAGGCCGCCGAACGCCGACAGACTGTAGCGCTGCGGAATCTCACAGATGAACTGCGCTTTCTACTGGTGCTCACCAAGCTCGACGAACTCTTCGAGATCCTCTCGGCGGGTGAGTGATGATTCGGCGGAGTGGACGGAGCGAACCGACCTCGTTAGTCTATGAGTTCGCTCCGCCGCTCAGCCAGGTAGCCGCCAATGACCGATAGCACGTCTCGCCCCAAACACCGGGTACTCATCGTGGAGGACGAACGAGCCCTCCGGGTGAGTTACGAGCGGCATTTCAACGGCCGGTACGATCTCATGGTCGCAGCGACCGGCGCCGAAGCGCTCAGCAAGCTGGATGAATTCCAGCCCGAAGTTGCGGTGCTCGACATGCGCCTGCCCGATACCAACGGCATCGATCTGCTCCGGCGAATCCGGGAAACTCATCCCCGATTGCCAGTCATCATCACGACGGCCTACATGAGCATCGAGCCGCAGCTCAAGGTGCTCGACCTTCCCCATTCGGGTTACATCGTGAAGCCCTTCCGCCTCGAGGAGCTCGGCGCCCGCATTGACGCCGCCCTCTGAGGGGCCGCTGCTCGAAGCGCATGCGCTCGCGCGGGCGTTCGGCCCGCGCCGCGTTCTCACCGGTATTGATCTCACGCTCTCCGCTGGCGAAGTTCTCGCCGTCGTCGGCCCCAACGGGGCGGGGAAGACCACGCTCCTTCGTCTGCTGGCCGGGCTCACTCGCCCCACCGGTGGATCGGTACGGGTGTGCGGCAAGTCGGTCCGGGGCGGCGACCCTGAGAGCCGGCGCCCGATCGGACTGCTGTCACATCAGTCGCATCTGTACGACGACCTCTCGGTTCGGGAGAACCTGATCTTTGCGGCGCGACTCTATCATCTTCCGCATCCCGACGCCGCGGCCGATCGGATGCTGGCAGAGGTTGGCCTCGCGGATCGGGCGGACGAATCACCGCGGCGGCTCAGTCGTGGACTGCTGCAGCGCGCCGCCATTGCTCGGGCGCTGATTCACGATCCTCCGCTGGTACTGTTGGACGAGCCGTTCACCGGGCTGGATGCTCCGGCGTCGGCCCGCTTTCGTGCCCTGCTGCGAACCCACCTGGATGAGCGCCACGGTCTCATCGTCGTAACGCACAATCTGGCGGAGGTGTGGGAGCTTGCCTCCCGCGTGGCGGTACTGGTCGGGGGGCGTTGGGTGCTGGAGGAGCCGCGGGGGCCGTCGCTGGAAGCGTTTCTACCTCGGTATCACGAGCTGATCGGTGGCTGAGACTCTTCGCCTGGCACTGGTGCTGGCCGGCAAGGACATCCGGGCCGAGCTGCGGAGCCGCACCGCGCTGCTCTCGGCGGTGGTGTTTGCGGCGCTGGTGCTGGTGGTTTTCAATTTTGCCC